>JAZRID010000313.1:0-5067 GCA_045645125.1 Oscillospiraceae bacterium
CGTTTTCCTGCACCGCCGTGCTTGGCGGCATTGTCCAACACATTACAGAACACCTGCTTGAGTCGTTCTGGGTCGCCAGGGATAGGCGGAAACAGGTCATCTCCGCCGTCATAGGTCAGCTCAATCTCCTCCTGCTTAAAGAGTTCACGGTAAGTATACACCGCATCCTCAAACTCAGCCTGCAAATCCACCTGCTCCACGCTCAGTGTAAAGCGACCGTCTTCCATCTTGGAGAAGTCCAACAATTCCTCCACCATCGTGGTCAAGCGGCGCGACTCCTTCAAAATGATACCAATACCACGGCGCAGTTGTTGGGAGTCGCCATCCGACCGTTCCATCTCCAACAAGGTTTCGCCCCACCCATTGATGGCTGTCAAGGGGGTACGCAGTTCATGGGAAACCGAGGAAATAAACTCCGTTTTCATCTTTTCGCCCATACTAATTTTGGCGGACATATCGTTGATGGCATCAATCAGCTGTCCAATTTCATCTTGATACCGATTCTCCATCTGCGTACCGTAACTACCACCAGCAATCCGCTTGGCGGTTTCTGTCACTTCCCCCAACGGTGTAATAACATGGTTAATAAACACCATATTGGAGAAGTACACCATGCCGACACACAGAAACAGCAAGGCCGATGCTAGACCAATCGTGACCAAAATTTCTCCCTCTACAGCAGACATCGCGGTGACATAGCGCATCACACCGCGCACGCGCCCATCGAACTGTAACGGCGCACTGATAGACATGATATGCTCCCCCGTACTGGGGTCGATACCACGGTAAAAGCCCATTTCACCAGTCCGCAGGGCATCGGTAATATCAGTTGTCCCTGGAGAAAGACCAGAGGTCAACCCATAGGAGCTAATGATAATTTTTCCACTCTCCCCGATAAACTGCACTTCGAGATAATCTCGCTCGGCAAATTCCTTCGTAAAGTTGTAAGCGGATTGATAAAATTCCGTATAGGTATTCATGGTGTAGCTGGTAAAGTAGTCACTTGCGTGGGCGGCGCGCGTACTCAACCCATCACGCATGGCGTTATAGTAGTAGTTTGTCATACCGACACAGAAAGTCACCGCCACCAAAAGTACCACAATAAAGATAGGACTGAGGGAGTTGACCAACCAACGCTGCCGCAGGCCGTATATTTCAATTTTCCGTTTTTTCATCAACCGCCCTCCCGCTATTCCATCGTTCGCTTCGCTTTTTTGACTCCTCTCTACGAGGAGAAAACTGGGGTATTAGGTTCCCCATTTATAGCCGTACCCCCAGACCGTATTGATATAGGTAGGATTCTGTGCGTTATCCTCAATTTTCAGACGCAGACGGCGGATATTGACATCGACGATTTTCAGTTCCCCGAAGTAGTCGCGCCCCCAAACCATATCGAGAATCTCCTCACGCGAGAGAGCCTTGCCGGGGTTCTCCATAAACATCTTAATAATGGAGTATTCCACCTGCGTCAGCTTCAACCGCTGTCCGTTTTTCTCCAGCGTGCGGTTGGTCGTGTTGAGTAGAAACGGCTCCGAGCGAATGGTACCAGGCTGTTCCACAATGCCCCCACCCGCACGGCGAAATAGGGCATCCACACGCGCCGTCAGCTCCGCAGGGGAGAACGGCTTCGTCACATAGTCGTCCGCGCCTGTCATCAGACCCGTTACCTTGTCCATCTCCTGACTACGCGCCGTCAACATGATAATGCCAATACTGGTATTGGTGGCACGAATCCGCCGACACACCTCAAATCCGTCGATGCCAGGTAACATTACATCCAATAGAGCGACGCGAATATCGGGGTGTGCCTTCAAGGTTTCGAGAGCTTCCTCTCCACTCTCCGCCTCAATGACCACATATCCTGCGCGTGTCAGATTGATAACGATAAAACTGCGAATACTGGACTCATCTTCCAGCACTAAAACTTTCTTTGTCATATGCTTACTCCTCCCCTGTACTCCATTGGGTTACAATTGTATGGAAGCGGTCAATCAGCTCCTCTGCTGTGATTGCATACCGCCATTCTTCATAATTTGGTCCAAACTCCAAGGCGTAGACCGTACTAAACTGACGGCGAAGCACAATTCTGTTGCCCTTTGTCGCCTGTGTTTCACGGTTATCGCCTGTCAGCGTATAGATGGTGAACAACCATTCATCTGGTCTGCGCCCAGAAATGCTATAAAATTTCGTCGCGTGTTCGCTAGTATTGGTATTGTCCTGCGCCACGGTAAACCGTCCATCCCACGATTTGGGGAGTAACAAATACCAGCTGTCGGTCAGATTGTGGTAGGACATGATATTCTGCACCACATCGCCATCGGCATCATAATCAGACCAATAGATTTTCCACATCTCCTCCCCGTTCTCTGTAGCAGGCAGACGGGCAGGCATCGGCACTTCCATCACGCCGTCCCCGTTAATATCCGCAGGCTGTATGCCGAGAAATCTGGCAATCTGCACAGAAATACCTGTGGCCTGACTGAGCAGAATATTGTTCAGTTCTCCGTCCCGATGGATGAGAATATCTGTTACTGCCCGACTGGTTTCTTCTACGCCTGCCACGCGCCCTGTCACAAATACTGCGGTTTCTCCACTCTGGAGCGTACCGACCTGCATCCACTGCAACTCACCCACCGCCACGGACAACCGCGCACTGGATTGGAGCAAGAGGCTTGCGCCGTCCCAGTCGTAGTAGTCGGCCAGACTGCCACTGGTTTCTGTTTCGTCACCGCGCAACACGACCAATTCCGTCATATCGTCGCCGTCAAGGTCAACGGTTTCATAGCGCGTATACGCGCCAGACATCAACAAAACTGGTTTGAGGTTTTCCAGACCATACACCGAGAGAGCCTGTTGTGTTCCAACGCGCCAACTGACCAAAATTTCTTTGACACCATCGCCGTTCATGTCGAGATAGCTGATACTGTAGATGGTTGTGCCACTTCCCTCGATAAGGGCGACCTGTTCATATACATCATGCAATGCCCGAAAAATATAGATTTTCATAGGGCGTTCCTCGGTATTATTCCGAAAGAACGCAATCGCCTCTGACACCCCATCCCCATCGAGGTCCTCAATCTGCACCGATTGCAGATGTGACCCCGAAGTTGGTGAGGTCGTTTCTGCACCATCGGACAGGATGGTTTCGATATGCTTGCCCAGTGCTTGATACTCCTGTGGCAACTTTGGCAGGGCATACAAATCCTCCACGGATGCCATCATCATACAGCCACTCAAGACTATCGGCAGAAAAAGTAGAGGCAAACGATACAAAAATCGCCATATATTCACAGCGCACACCTCCTGCAATCCAAGGCGGACAGGCCGCCCGATTTCATAAAATCGCTCCCATATAATCTACCACAAATCTCTTTGTTTTGGTAGTATCTGTTGCGCCTTTTATAAAAGTTTTACAAATTTTCAAAATTTCCAAAAATTCCTCTTGCAATTTCTAAAGTCCTATGGTATACTGACGAAGTCATATGTGCCGGTGTGTTGGAATGGTAGACGAGGAGGACTCAAAATCCTTTGGTAGCGATACCGTGTGGGTTCGAGTCCCACCACCGGCACCATAGAATAATCCGAACCATGTCTTCCGTGATGGAGATAGGTTCGGATTATTTTTTATTTTGTATCGTTACGCTGAATCATGCCGAAATGTCTTACCATGATTTCGCAGACTTCCGCTCTGGTATCTGTTAGTTCCAAATGGCTTCTTCGCCTGTGACCCATTCGCCCCACTTGCTCGCCCATGCCTCCACAAAACAGGAGGTATAGGGTATTTTCTTTTCTCTCCGCAATTTTCTGAAATACGGCACATTTGCCCATAGAACAGAAATGAGCGCAACAATGAGGTACAACGGCCCAAGCACAAAGGACTGTATACAGTGGCCGTACTCATGCACCCTGACTTTTTCGGCACGGCTTGTTTCTTCGTTGGGTGTAAAGATAAACAGCCCCAAGCTCATACCGCCGCGCTTGTCCCATCGGGTATCAATACAACCACGGTAGATACGGTGTGGACAGCGAAGCAACCGCAGAAAAACAACCGCCCCCATCAGCGTCTGCACTAGTCCCCAAGTACATTGCAGGAGCATGACCAATATCCGTTTCACTGGGCTTCCCCCTCGTCTACTGCGTGTTCTGCGGGAAACAGTTCCTGCAACAATTCTTTCGCCTGCTCTAATCGTTCCGTAGGAACATACACCTGTAATCTATCCTGTACACCAGTCTTGATAGCAAAACCAGCTCCGTTTACTGGCAACACAGTACAGGGAATCTCGTTGTCCTGTAGCACCTGCGTCACCATCTGAGCAAACATCTCTTCTTTTTCCACCAACATTTCATATCCGTTCATCATACTGTATCGCTCCTTTCTATTAACCACCATACTTATCCACCATACTTGTGTTGTTTTAATTATATCACACATGCCCCCCATTGCAAGCAACACGCCTTTTTCGACATTTTCCTATACTTTCGCGGTGCAGTATGGTATGATGGTAGTATCATGGTATAGGAGGAAAACGATATGCTATCTGAAAAATATGCTCGTGTGACCATACAAGTGCTACTATTGTTGCTGGTAGCCACCATCTCATTTTTCTTTGTGACAACATGGATTGCTGATACTGGCTTTATTCAGGAGTCCTTAGAGAGTGTCGAAAAAAGCAATCAAACCGTTATGAAGTTTTCCGCGGCAACGCTCTCTGCTTCCCTCGCGATTTCGGCTCTCCCAGACGATTTTGCCACACCGTTGGCGGAAAGCCTGACAGATATGAATGGGTATTTCATTGCCATCCTCATCATTCTGTTTTTGGAGAAAATACTGATACAGTACGGTATTTCGCTGGCCTTTATCATTCTCATCCCCTTTGCCTGTATTGTTGGGGGATTGGCTGTTATCACAGGGAAACGCGTCTTTCGCAACTTCGCCGTTCGACTCTGTGCGCTCGGTCTGGCAGTTGCCTTTGTCGTGCCGTGTAGTACCCATCTTGCCGACTATGTTGCCGCCGACTTGACCCGATATGTCGAGGTCACTATCGACGAAACAGAGGATGGCGCGGA
>JAZRID010000314.1:0-3510 GCA_045645125.1 Oscillospiraceae bacterium
CATGCTAACCACGGTGGGGATGTTGTACTCCTTGGTCAGCTGGCAAACGAACTTCATCATAATCACGGGACCGATAGCGATGACGCGGTCATACTTCACACCAGCATCAATCTGCTCCTTGAGCAGTTCAGTGACCAGAGCCTTCTTGCCGTAGGAACCGTCATCGGTACCGATGAGCAGCTGGGTGGAAGCGGCCTTGGACTCCTCCTCGAGGATGACCAAATCCTTGTTACGGAAGCCGACAATCAGGTCAACATGGCAACCTTCGTCAAACAACTTCTTAGCAACGGGGTAAGCGATAGCAGTACCAACACCGCCACCGATAACGGCAACGCGCTTCAGCCCCTCCGTTTCGGTAGCACGACCCAGAGGACCGACGAAGTCGGCAATGTATTCGCCCTCCTCCTTATGGTTGAGCTTTTCGGTGGTAGCACCGACAATCTGATAGATGATGGTGACGGTACCAGCCTGACGGTCATATGCGGCAATGGTCAGGGGCACACGCTCGCCGTTCTCATCTACGCGCAGGATGATGAACTGGCCGGGCTCAGCCTTTCTTGCCACCATGGGAGCTTCAATCTCCATCAAGGTGACAGTGGGATTCAATACTCTTTTCTTGACAATCCGATACATAGTGTTTCCTCTTTCCACTCAGATTCGGTTACTTATCTACATAGTCGTAGATATCTAGTGTAAGTTTATCACAATTGTCGGATTCCGTCAATTTGTTTTCCAAGGATTCCAGCAGTTTTAGCAATAAATTCCTCACAGACAACTCATTGCAATGCAGAGATATTGTAGGACACTGCCCACCAGCACAAACAGATGCCAGACAAAGTGCATATACCGATGACGAGAGCGATAAAAGAGAATCCCGACCGTATAGGACACACCGCCACCGACCAACAGTGCCGCCGCCACAGGGGTCAAGGCAGCAAGAACCGTACGCATTGCCACAACAACCAACCATCCCATCAGGGCATAGAGTACCAAAGAAACTTTATCGAAGCGTTTGAGGTCAATCGCCGTCAGTGTGATGCCCAGTGTCGCCAGCGCGGTATTGGTCAAAAATAACAGCCATCCCATGCGCCCCCCGATAACCAACAGGGACATCGGGATATAAGTTCCCAGAATCAGCAGATAGATGGAGCAGTGGTCCATCACACGCCATATCGCTTTCCACCGTTCGTTCTGAACGGCATGGTACACCGCCGAGGCGGTATAGAGCAACACCAGACTAAACCCGTAGGTCGCCAAACTCGCCGCCGTAATCCCAGAGCCACTCCTCGCACCACGCAAAGTCAAGATAACCGCACCTGTCAGGGCGAGCAACGCACCAACACCGTGTGAAATCGCATTGGCGAGTTCCTCCCCTTTCGTCTGGTGCCGTGCATATCCATGTGCCATATCGAAACCTCCATTCTATTCTTAAAAACAATTATATCTAATATCGAATATTAGTATATGCGATTTTCATGAATATGTCAACCGCGTTTTTTGTATCTATTTTGATTTTCTGTATTGCATTATGTTTCCGCATGATTTACAATACAAGAAAATGCAAGCAAGTGGGAGAACATCTACTATGACATACGACAATACCACCATCGCCACACGCCTACAGGACTGGTTACACGGTATGGAAACCTTTGACCTGCCAGAGTGGGACACCCTACCCCAATTGGATTTATATATGGACCAAGTCATTATTTTGCTGAAACAATATTTGGCTCCCCTGCACCATGGCGAGGAAGAAAAGGCCATCACCGCCAGTATCATCAACAACTATGTTCGCATGAAAGTCATGCCTGCCCCCATCAAAAAGAAATATTCGCGTGTCCACCTCGCCTGCCTCATTATGATTTGTACCCTCAAGCGCAGTCTGAGTATCTCCTGTATTCAGCGCATCCTCCCGTCCGACCACAGCGAGGAGAGCGTTCACCAACTCTACGATGATTTTGTGCGGCAATACCGCACCGTACAGAAGAACTTCGTACAGCAGGCACAGAGCTCCATCGTTCCCAACGATATCGCGGGTATCCTCACCTCCTGTGCCATCATTTCCAATCTCTCCACAGGATTGAGTGAATTTCTGTTGCAGGAGGAACGCACTGCCTCCAAGGACAATAAAAAGAAAAAGACTTCCGCAGAATGAGCCGTTCTGTGGCATCTCTGTATTGAGAGGAAAGAGGGTTTTATTCTGTCGAAAAGTGTGGTAAAATGGATGTGGATTATCAAGAAGCAAATCTGTGATGAAAAAGGAGAACAGCACGATGGTTCGTATTATTTCTGACACCTCTACACTCTATTCCTCTACGCAAGCGCAGGAGGCAGGTTTTTTTGTCGCTCCGCTTTCTGTGACGATTGCGGGCAAAAGCTACCGAGAGTTTGATGAGATTTCGTCTGATGCATTCGTGGATATCATCCGTCAAGGACACCTTCCCACCTCTAGTCAACCAGCGATTGGCGAAGTGGCGGCGTTATTTGAACACTATTCCGATGAAGAAATTGTATGTGTTTCCATGGCAGCAGGTTTGTCTGGAACATTTGACAGCGCGGTTACTGCCGCAAGCTTGTGCAATCACAGGGACAAGATTTCTGTGGTAAACACCCGTACACTCTGTGGTCCTCACCGTTATCTGGTGGAAAAGGCAGTGCAGTGGGCGCAGGAGGGCGAAACACGGGAAGCCATTGTGGAGAAGCTGACTGCCCTGATGGATACCGCCAAGAGCTATTTGTTGCCTGCGGATTTTGATTATCTCCGTCGGGGTGGACGACTCTCTCCGTTGGTAGCGTATGTTGGAAAGACTGCCAATTTGACTCCCGTTATGACCCAGACTGACAATGGCGAGCGACTGACCGTCGCGTGCGTCCGCCGTGGCTTTACTCATGCGCTGAAATACATTGTTGGCGCGCTGGAAAAAGCTGGCGTAGGATATGGCTGGCAGGTGCATATCTCCCATGCCAGTGCCCCTGATAAAGCACAGCAGGCATTGGAAATTCTGCAAACAGCTCTGCCTGGCGCAGAGTTCCGTATCTATCCACTCAGCCCCGCCTTTATTACCCAAGGCGGACCTGGGTGCGTCGCAGTACAGTACATCAAAATGTGATTGAATCAGAATCGTTTTCAAAAATCAGCATTTTCCAGAGTGATACAATCAAAACTATAATCAATAAAATTCCGCAGAATAAAGCGTTCTGCGGAATTTTTATTGTTGTTGTAATCTGGAGTTTCTTGTAAAAATTTCTTGCAAAAACAATTTTCTGTATTATAATAAAATGTGGGGGAATTTTTTATGCACTATAATTTCCCCCTATCATTCCCATCAAAGAATTATTATAAGGAGGAGAATTGATATGGCTCAACACAAGCAACGAAAATCCTGCTTCAGTATCCGCTACAAGATGATTCTGGGCATTGGTATCCCACTCATTTTGGTATTGTCCCTTATAGGAACTATCCTGCGCGCACAGGTTGTTTCCACGGTAGAAAACCTAAAAAAGATGGAA
>JAZRID010000315.1:0-1506 GCA_045645125.1 Oscillospiraceae bacterium
ACCTGCGGAATACCCTTGCCACGCAGACGGAAAGTGGTACCCGTCTGTGTTCCCTCAGGAATTTCATACTTCACCTTACCGTCAATGGTGGGAATCTCCAATTCATCGCCCAACACCGCTTGGACAAAGGTAATCGGTGCATCGAGGTACACATGGACACCGTCACGCTTAAACAGTTTGTGCGGTGCGACACTCATCACCAACAGCAAATCACCTGCTGGGCCGCCGTTCTTGCCAGCATGACCCTGCGAACGCAACGAGATGGTCTGCCCATCGTCGATACCTGCTGGAATCGTGACCTTAACGGTCTTACGCCGCCGTACCTGTCCATTGCCACCACAGTGGTCACAGGGGGTCTTGACAATCTTACCCTTACCACCGCACTGGGGACAGGGAGCTGTGGTCGCAAAGACACCCATCGGGGTCTGCCGACGCTGTTGCACCTGTCCACTGCCGTGACAAGTGGGGCAGGTTTCGGGTGCGGTACCTGCGGCCGCACCACTGCCGTGGCAATGGTCACACGGCTCAATACGCTCCACGACAACATCCTTTTCACAGCCGAATGCCGCCTCCTCAAAAGTGAGGTTAATCCGCATCCGAATACTTTCGCCGCGCTGTGGACCATTTCTGGTTCTTCCGCCACCGCCGAAACCGCCGCCGAAGAAGCTACCAAAAATATCGCCCAAGTCACCGAAGTCAAAGCCACCATCGAAACCGCCGCCGAAGCCACCTGCGCCATAGTTCGGGTCAACACCAGCGAAACCGAACTGGTCGTAGCGAGAGCGTTTATCGCTGTCGCTCAACACCTCATAGGCTTCGTTAATCTCCTTAAACCGTGCCTCTGCCTCGGCATTTCCAGGGTTCAAGTCTGGGTGATTCTCTTTCGCCAGTTTGCGGTATGCCTTTTTAATCTCCGTATCATTGGCCCCTTTTTGTACACCCAGTACTTCGTAATAATCTCTTTTCTGTTCTGCCATGTCTTAACTCACATCCATTCTGTCGAGTTCTTCCAAAAAACGCTCCAAATGGGTGCGTTGCTTTTTCGGCAACGCACCCAATCATTTATTCTTACTTGTTCTCGTCCTCGTCGACAACCTTGTAGTCGGCATCATAGTACTGCTGACCACCCTGCTCGGCACCGCCCTGTGCGCCCATGTCGGGGGCACCCTGGGGATTGGCCTGCTGGTACAGCTTCTCGCTCACGGCGTAGAATGCCTGCTGCAGAGCCTCGGTGTCGGCCTTGATGGCGGCGGTATCGTCGCCCTTCAGGGTCTCTTTCAGCTTCTCGATGGCGGCCTTCACACCAGTCAGCTCGCTCTCAGGAACCTTATCACCCATCTCGCTGAGGGTCTTCTCTGCCTGATACACCATCTGGTCGGCCTGATTGCGGGTTTCCACGGCCTCCTTAATCTTGGCATCCTCGGCGGCAAACTGCTCGGCCTCCTTGACAGCCTTCTCGATATCCTCCTTGGACATATTGGTGGAGGAAGTGATGGTGATGTGCTG
>JAZRID010000316.1:0-1371 GCA_045645125.1 Oscillospiraceae bacterium
TTGCAGCCATCAGATAGACCATATCGCCAGTACCCGTGGTGTTGTGGGTATGCAGATGGATAGGCATATCCACGCTCTCCTTCAGACGCTTGACCAGAGAGTACGCATCCATAGGCAACAGCAGGTTTGCCATATCCTTGATGCACAGGGTATCTGCGCCCATCTGCTCCAGCTCCTTGGCCATCTTCACGAAGTAGTCCTCGTTGTGGATGGGGGAGATGGTGTAGGACAGGGTAGCCTCGACCGTACCGCCGTACTTCTTGGTGGACTTGATAGCCTGCTCAAGGTTACGGACATCGTTCAGTGCGTCGAAGATGCGAATGATGTCAATACCATTCTCGATGGACTTACGGCAGAATGCATCAACGACATCGTCAGCGTAGTGCTTGTAACCCAGAATATTCTGGCCACGGAACAGCATCTGCAACTTGGTGTTGGGCAGAGCCTTACGCAGTTTCCGCAGACGGTCCCACGGGTCCTCGTTGAGGAAGCGCATAGAGACATCGAAGGTCGCGCCGCCCCAGCACTCCAGAGAGTAGTATCCGATGTAGTCCAGAATCTCACAGGCAGGGAGCATATCGTCGATGGTCATACGGGTAGCGGCCTGGGACTGGTGTGCGTCACGGAGGATGGTATCCGTGATTAACAGGGGTTTATTGGAAAGAAATTCCATACAGTTTTTTCCTCCTTACATTAACCGAACAGTGCCATCAGCACGCCGGCAGCGATTGCAGAGCCGATAACACCAGCCACATTGGGGCCCATAGCGTGCATCAGCAGGAAGTTAGAGGGGTTGTACTGCTGGCCAACGACCTGAGAAACACGCGCGGCCATAGGCACAGCGGAAACACCGGCGGAACCGATGAGGGGATTGATTTTTTCCTTGAGGAACAGGTTCATAAACTTTGCCAACAGAACACCACCAGCAGTACCGCAACCGAAGGCAACGATACCCATAGCCATGATGGCCAAGGTCTTACCAGACAGGAAAGTGGTGGCAGTAGCGGTAGCACCGACAGACAGACCGAGGAAAATGGTGACAATATTCATCAGCTCATTCTGCATGGTCTTTTGCAGACGCTCCACCACACCACTCTCCTTGGCGAGATTACCCAGCATCAGGCAGGCAATCAGGGGAGCTGCGGAGGGAACCAACAGCGCGACAAACACCGTAACCATGACGGGGAATACAATCTTCTCGGTACGGGAGACGGTACGCAGGGGTTTCATCACGATTTTGCGCTCGGCCTCGGTGGTCAACAGCTTCATAATGGGGGGCTGAATGACGGGGACGAGTGCCATGTAACTGTAGGCGGCGACGGCGATGGGACCCAGCAACTCAGGGGCGAGCTTACTGGTGACGAAGATAGC
>JAZRID010000317.1:0-18007 GCA_045645125.1 Oscillospiraceae bacterium
CGCGTTCAGCCTGACCATCCGCTCCGATGAGCGCAATATCGTCGCCGCCGAAGCCGACGAGGAAGTGCAGACCATTCTGGACGCACTGAAAACCGAACTGGGCGCAGTCCTGCGCTAAGTCAAAAGGTGTCGAATGTTAAAACTGTGTAACAGTCCTGCATTTTCTCTTTACAGGAGGGGGAAAATTTTGTATACTAGGTGCAATATGCGAAAGAGGTGATGTAAGTGGACGATTACACACGCAAGTTTAATTTCTCCAATGAACAGGACGCGGAAATCCGCCGTATCATGGTGGAGGTCTATCGCGCACTGGAGGAAAAGGGGTACAACCCCATCAACCAGATTGTAGGCTATATCCTCTCTGAGGACCCCACCTACATCACAAATCATAACAATGCCAGAACTTTGATTCGTAAGGTTGACAGGGATGAGTTGCTGCAAATCCTCGTGAGAAATTACCTGCTGACCAAAGGTTGAGCATGAAAAAGGGCACTGCTACCACGGCAGTGCCTTTTGTTGTCCGCATGGACAATACCTTATCGTTTTGTGTTATTTTTCACCATCCTGTAACGATATGTTCTTTTCTCTACACCTGTGTTATCTTAGTATCAAAAAGCACATTGATAACGCCATAAAACTATGTGGCACAACGATTTTTAACTTGGTGCTCATGGCGAACCCACCATAAAAAAGGAGGTGAAATCCATGAAAAAATCTACATTTGGTCTATTGGTTACCATTCTTAGCTTTGTGTTCTTTTTAGTGTGTTTTGTGGACATCTTCATCATTGACAGGTATAGTAGCTATAATGGTATCACGGGACCGTTAGCTTCCTTACTGGGAAACGGTGAGATGTTACTTCCGTTCATCGTATCACTGCTTGGATTAGTGATTGGGCTGTTTATCTGCGGATATGAAGCATATCGAAAAAAGAACTAATATGTATCCATGCTTTGCTTGTTCTCTGTGGTATTGTCTTGTTTGACACTACCTGCAATGGCCGCAACGAACGAAGAAGATGATGTGTATACAATCGACGAAATTGTTGGTTGCAGTTCTAATGCAGTTCATACAAATAAGCTCGATGTGACAACGAGCGATGATTGCTCGGTTCAAGTCTTGATTGCGGATGACTTGGTTGGTGATGTTACATATGGTGACATTTACAACATCGTGAGCGAGAACGAACTGAGCCAGGGCGATGTAATCGAAATTACAGAAATCGGTCAAATTGAAACCGAATATTCTGGCAACGATGTGGAATGTTTAGATAGCATAGACACTGGGGCTGATAGTGGCGCAATTCAACCCCGCTGGAAATGGTATGACATAACCGTAGATGTCAAAACTTCGTGGATTTCCTATGCCGAATATGTTGCCGAAGATGTGTTTATCGCCAGTGTTGCGCGTGGAGAAGAATATACATTGAAGAAAAAATTCTCGGAATCCCTGTCTTTGACTCTTGAAACAGGCTCGACCTATAGTGATGTGACAGGGAAGATATCTTCCACAGGCACTATTACATACGAGGTTGAAAAATCTCATAAATATACCGGCCCCAGTGAAACTAGCAAGTATAATAGTGTTGAATTCCGAGTGAAGTTCTATGCGAGACGGTGCCATGTTTCACAGGAGGTAACCGGTAATATTTCTGGACATACAACCTATTACAGTGCGGAATATATTGTGCCTACCAGATATCTGTCTTACTCTATTTATCACGAAGTAGCATAACGAGCGGAGAGCCTATGTTGGCTCTTCCACGGCGGAGAACCACATGAAAAAGGGCACTGCTACCACGGCAGTGCCTTTTGTTGTCCGCATGGACAATACCCATCGTTTTGTGTTAATAAAAAATAGCAAAGAGCGATATGGTCTTTGCCGTTGGTGTGTGTTATATTGTAGCCATACCAAATCACGAAAGGTTGTTTCACAAACTATGAAAAAGATTCTTGCATTTATTACATCCCTGTCCATGTGTTTCTCCCTGCTGACGGCACTCTCGCCTGCGTCTGCCTATACGGAGGATGCCACTGGCGTGTCCGTGGAGGAAACCGTCGAGATGAAGAATATGGACCCGGAAAAAGATGGGCAAAGTTTTGACGAACTAGACGATGAACCTTAACTGTCAAATTCCAGATTCATCTCGTTCTTCGCTTTTTGTTTTAGAATTTCCAGATTGGATTCATCCTTGGTAATCTTCATCAAGTAGTATGCCTGCAAGTAGAACTCTCTACTTTTTGCATCCTCGTCGAGCTTGTGGTAGCAGTCCGCTTGAATAGCCAATAAGTTGGGTAATGCGTGGTAATGCCCGTAGTCCAAACAGGCGTTTTGTCCTGCTTCTGCGATTTCAATAGCTTTACGGAATTGCCCGACACTGCTAAGCTCCCGCGCGTAATTGTATGCAACCATCGCAAGATGGGCACGGGTGAGGGGGATATTGTGAAAGTGTTTTTGAATATACTTATACAGTTGGGTGAAAATGCCGATTGCCTCCAAGTGTTCGCCTGCATTGGCATACGCGAGTGCCAGCTGATTGATAATCTTAATCTCATCGGTTGTATATAATCCCCGCCCAATATCATCCACATCGAAATACGGTGCTGTCAGACGAATGGCTTCTGACAGCATTCTTTTTTTCTCCGCAAAGCTGTATGCGCCCTCCTCCGTTCCCAACAGGACACGAGAGCGAAGAATGAGTTGTCTGCTCAAATTGTCGTCTGCGTCAATGATTGCTTCCAGCTCTTGATGCGCCTTTAGTGCCTGTTCTCTGACCTGTGGCTTATTCTCCGGGGATGCCTTTCTAAATTGAATGTTGTATGCGGTAATCTGCCGTTGCAGTGCATCAATGTCCAGCTCATGTTTGCTGAGCAGGGCATAGAAACGGTCTGCTGGCATATCCAGACGCTCCAACAGAGCATTGATGCGGTTGCGCGACGGTGTCTGTTTTCCATTTTCAAGGCGAGAAACCGTGATGGGTTCACAGATTCCCTCGCAGAGTTGTTCTTGGGTCAGTCCCAGTTCCAGACGACGCTTCTTGATGGCTTCGCCTAAAAACATTTCTTGCATATAGTACCTCCGATTCTTTACTATTGTATTGATTATACTGACGGTGCGAGGGTTTGTCCAGAGGAACCTATCGTTTTATGTTATTTCAAACTATCTTTCCGCGATATGTTCTTTTCTCTATGACCGTGTTATCTTATTATCACAGCAAGGCAATATGGTAAAACACCAACCAAGCTAATACATAAGAGAGGAGAATTCAGAAATGGAAGTCATTATCGAGAAGAAGTCTGTTGCTACTATTGCACAGAGCAGAGATATTACAGTCAATATCTGCCCCATTCATGTGAATGTGGTTTGCCCCCAGTAACGAAATAGGATATTCGGCAGGGTGGTGGACTGAAATCCATTACCCTGCCGTTAGATGTGCAAATGAAAATATCTCTTAAACAAGGAGTTTTGAATATATGTATAAATTTCCTGGATATGTCAAGTACTACGAAGAAGATGGCGCAATTTACATTTCCTCTGACCTTCATCAGAACAAAGTGAAGCTCACTGACCCTGATATCATTACCGAGTTTCAGACCATCGTTGCGAATAAGGGTTGCACAGAAATTGCTACACCCCTTACGGAGTTTCTCCATACGCAATCTCTCTTAGCAAATGAGATGGAGATAGATTCCGCACTGCAAGAGCTACATAGCCATCTCAACGATTCTCTGTTGGTGACTATGATGCCTACAGAGGGATGCAATTTCCGTTGTCCCTACTGCTATGAAAGCCATGAACCAATTATGATGCGGAGAGAAACACTGGAACAAATCTTCCAGTTCCTGACAGAGCAAGCTCCCAAATTTAAGCGCATCAATATCAGTTGGTTTGGTGGCGAACCCACACTCTGTAAAGACAATATTCTGGAAACCTCTGAATTGATGCAGGAACTGCAATGCAAGCACGGTTTTGAATATACAGCAAGTATGACCACCAACGGCTATCTGCTCAAGATGGAAGACTTCCTACTGTATTACCATGCAGGAATCACTGCGTATCAGATTACACTGGATGGATGGAATCACGACAAGACGCGCCCCCATGTGACAGGAAATGGCACGCTTCAGACCATCCTCGACAATCTGGTTGCAATCTCCGCATTGCCAAAGGATGAATATAGGTTCCACATTACTCTGCGCTATAACATCTTACCAGATAGCGACTGTGAGAGTTGGTATGACCATCTGTACAACCTGTTTGGACACGATGAGCGATTTTCTGTCCTGGTACGCCCCGTAGGAGATTGGGGTGGTGACACTGTGAAATCTATGGAGCTTATCGGAAACAATGTGCTGGAACAGTTGATGCACAAGCACATGGAATATCTCCACAAGATTGGGATGCAGTGTGAAAACGGAGAAAAATCTCCTTTGTCAAAAATCTGTTATGCCAGCTACCCACATAGCATGATATTTCGGGCAGGTGGACGGATTGAAAAGTGCACGGTGTGCCTTGACCATCCCCAAAACCGTCTGGGTTTTGTTAATTCTGAACAGGGTGTTGTCATTGATGATGCAGTTAATCAGATGTGGAGTGGCTTTGAACTTAAGCAAACATGCCGTGGCTGTGCAGGTGTTCTGTCATGTATGAACCTACAGTGCAGGAAAGCACAGCTTGTTGATGGAATCGATTGTGCACATTGCTCTAGCGTATATACCACTATCTATTAAGTAAACACGGTAGACTTGTTCGTGAGGGAGTAATTGTTATGGGTTATTATTTAAGAAAGCACTGGAAAGAGAATACACTTGCAATCTTGTTGCAAATTGCGCTTTCAGGAGCCATCGTCTTGCAGAGCTTGGCGCAAATACAGATGCTGGATAGCGTTATCCAATTGGATATGAGTAGCTTCGCATATTGGATGGTTGCGCTCCTGTTGTTATGTGCCGCGCAGTGCCTTTTGACTGGTGTAGGTGGTTGGGTAATGAATCTTGCCGTGCGCCGTATGAACAACAGTGTGCGCGCAGATATCGTTGCGAGTATTCTTCGAAAGAACCACAAGGAATTTCATGCACAGCAGAGTGGAGAGTACCTTTCTTGGTTTACAAATGATGTGAAACAGATTCAGGGCATGGCGTGGTCCTCATTCTACAGTATGGTTTCTCTTATATCCCAGATTGTTTTCAGTGTGGTAGCTTTGGCAATGATGCACTGGTCTTTGTTGGCTGCTTCCTTGTTGGCGGCGGTGCTGATTATTAACGCGCCTAAGGTGTTTGGCAATAAGCTCCAGACTTTGGCGGAAACCTGTGCTACGGAACAGGCTCTTGCCACGAGCAAGCTGAAAGATTTGCTGATGGGTTTTGATGTTCTGCGCTTCTTTGGTCGTACCGAACGCTTTGTAAATGGAAACCAAGAGGCTAGTGACCAGTTGGAGTATTCCAACTACAAGCTAAGCACCGTTCAGGGCTTTATGATTCAGGGTATTACGCTGGTCAGCGTACTTTGTCAAGCATTGGTGCTTGGTCTGATTGGTTTCCTGTCCATCAAGGGTCTAATTGTGCAGTCTGCTATTCTGGGCGGTGGAAATCTTTGCGGAAAAGTTTACAATGGTTTGGGAAATATCGGTCAGGCTCGTGTAGCCCTCCTCTCCTGCAAGCCCTATTTCGATAAGATTACCGTACACGCGGATGAGGATATGGGCAGACAGGAGCGCGAGATGGCTCCTCTGCACAAGGCAATCTCCGTGGAACACCTCGGCTTCCGCTATGGAGAGAAGCCCATTCTCATGGACACCAATATGCGCTTTGAAAAGGGCGGTAAGTATGCGCTGACGGGTCCTTCTGGCTGTGGTAAGTCCACCTTGCTCAAGCTCCTGTTGGGTTGGCTCCCCGAATATACGGGCAAGATTACTTTCGACGGTCAGAACGCAAAAAACTTTACCTCCGAACAGCTCCAACAGCAGATGAGCTATATCGAGCAGGATGTGTTCCTGTTCAACACCACTATCCGCGACAACATTACCCTCGGTGAAAATTACTCCGATGCCATGATTGCACGCGCCATCAAGGGCAGTGCTTTGGACCACGACCTCGCCAATATGCCCCTCGGTTTGGATACCCCTGTGGGCGAGGATGGCAGTAACCTCTCTGGTGGTCAAAAACAGCGTGTGGCAATTGCGCGCGCCCTGCTTCACAACCGCTCTATCCTGTTGGTGGATGAAGGTACCAGTGCGCTCGACCAGAAGAACGCCGATATCGTCGAGCAAAGTCTGCTCAACAACCCCGACTTGACGCTCATCCTTATCAGTCACCATCTGTCCGAGGAGCGCAAGAAACAGTTTACCAAGGTGTACGAGATGGAACCCATCGCATACGCGGGTACCGCCTCGTAACCAAAGACTCCCCGTACATTGGTCGAAAAAGGGCACTGCTACCACGGCAGTGCCTTTTTATTGTCCCGATGTTCGAGATTATCCCTAAGACGGTAATCATCTTCTTCATTAAGTTTTCGCCTGTGCTGATTTTTATTGGCACAGGTTTTTTATAAAACAGTACGAATAGTAGAAAATAAATTCTACCAATTATACGGATTGTGTATTCAATTTGCTCTCTCAATGTGGTAATTTTTTGTTGTAACACAAATAGGAGGCAATTTATGAAGATTAAACTTGCTGAAAATATAAAAGCCTTTCGCAAGGAACGAAAGATGACACAGGAACAGCTTGCTGAAGCACTTGGCGTTACCGTCGGTGCCGTCCACAAGTGGGAGAAGGAATTATCTACACCTGATTTAAGCCTTATCTTTGCCATGGCTGATTTGTTTGCCACTTCTACAGATGTCCTGTTGGGCTATCAATGGCAAAACAGTAGCGTCAGAGATTCTGTGCAAAAGGTTCAGCAGCTGATTCAGGAAAAGAACTTTGAGGATGCCGTGGCTGAAGCGGAAAATGCCATGCGAAAATTTCCCAATATTTTTGAAATCGTCTATCAGGGCGCAATGGCTTATCTGGAATGGAGTCACACCTTTGATATGAACGGCGGTATGAAAGATTGGCAAAAGACAGCACATACCCGCGGCGAGGAAGTGTTTAAGCACGCTTTGGAGCTGCTGCCTCAAAATCAGGACCCGGAAATCAATCACATATCCCTTTCCAGACAGTTCTCGGAGTTCCATGAGTTCTGTATGTATATCTACCGGGCCATCGATGTTCTGAAGGAGAGCAATATCTGCGGTATCAACGATGCAAAAATCGGACAAATGTATGTCGGCTATCTCCATGACCTTGCACAAGCAGAGGCGTATCTGTCCAAGGCTTACACCACCGCGCTGCGGGATATGGATTGTGTCATTGCAGGTTTTGCTGATATTTGCAGCGAACGGGATGATTGCAAAAATGCCATTGCTTGTCTGGAATGGTCGCGAAAGTTAATGCAAGGCATTCAGCCGGAGGAGGATATTACCGAGCTGACCAGATCCGACATTCGTCTGGACTTGGCTGCTGCATTTTATTCCTGCGATAGCGGTGATTTAGAGAATACACATTACTATTTGAAGAGAATGCTGGAAAAGGCCGTCCGCTTCGATGCCACTGCCCCGGAGGACATTAAGGTTCCCGTGATCAACACCATCATGCATATTCAGGAACTTCCGCACTATGCAAATACTTGGACGGGGCAGCCGATTACGGAATGGCTGAAACAATTAGATTGGTATACGGACGAGGACCTTCCCGGATTCAAGGCAATCTGGGAGGCGGTCAAGGAGGAAGTATTGTGATTTATTATTTGAAGAAACATTGGGGTATCAATCTGTTGATAGCAATTTTGCAAATCGCGTGGGCAGGTGTGGATGTTCTGACCAATGTGATTATGATGCGGGTTGGACAGAGTGTCATTGACCTTGATTTTCAACAGTTTCTTTTTTGGACGATAATTGATATTGGTTTGTGGACAGGATTCTGCCTCTTGGATGGGTTGAGAACCTGGGCAAAGTGCAAGGCGACAATGGTTATGAACAACCATGTGCGCGCCGACATTGTGGCAACCATGTTAAGAAAGAATCACCAGGAATTTCACGCCCAACAGAGTGGAGAATACCTCTCTTGGCTTACCAATGATGTAAACCAAATTGCAGGGCTTGCATGGGAGTCTTTCTACGCCTTTATCTCACTCGGAGCAAAAATTATTTTCAGTATTACCGCGCTGGCGCAGATGCACTGGTCACTGATGGCATTTTCGCTGGTTGTTGCTGTGATTATGATTTATATTCCCAAACTATTTGAGAAAAAGGTAGAGACATTGAGCGAAGTTTGTGCGAAGGAACAGGCACAGGCGATGAGCAAGCTGAAAGATTTGTTGGCTGGTTTTGATGTTCTGCGCTTCTTCGGTCGCACCAAACGCTTTATTGATGGCAACCGCGAAGCCAGCGAACAGTTGGAACGCCCTGTATACAAACGCAACTATACACAGGCGTTTATTGGCGAGGGAATCGACCTTGTCAACACGCTTTGTCAGGCAGCACTCAATGCGGTGATTGGTATTCTCTCTATCAAGGGCGTTATTATCCAGTCCGCCCTGTTGGGTGGCGGCAATCTCTGCGGAACAATCTATGGCGGTTTGGCATCTTTCAGCCAGTATCGTCTGTCACTCCATGCCGCCAAGCCCTATTTTGAGAAGATTACCGTACACGCGGATGAGGATATGGGCAGATATGAGCGCGAGATGGCTCCTCTGCACAAGGGAATCGCTGTGGAACACCTCGGCTTCCGCTATGGAGAGAAGCCCATTCTCATGGACACCAATATGCGCTTTGAAAAGGGCGGTAAGTATGCGCTGACGGGTCCTTCTGGCTGTGGTAAGTCCACCTTGCTCAAACTCCTGTTGGGTTGGCTCCCCGAATATACGGGCAAGATTACTTTCGACGGTCAGAACGCAAAAAACTTTACCTCCGAACAGTTGCAACAGCAGATGAGCTATATCGAGCAGGATGTGTTCCTGTTCAACACCACTATCCGCGACAACATTACCCTCGGTGAAAATTACTCCGATGCCATGATTGCACGCGCCATCAAGGGTAGTGCCTTGGACCACGACCTCGCCAATATGCCCCTCGGTTTGGATACCCCTGTGGGCGAGGATGGTAGTAACCTCTCTGGCGGTCAAAAACAGCGTGTGGCAATTGCGCGCGCCCTACTCCACAACCGTTCTATCCTGTTGGTCGATGAGGGTACCAGTGCGCTCGACCAGAAAAACGCCGATATCGTCGAGCAAAGTCTGCTCAATAACCCCGACTTGACACTCATCCTTATCAGTCACCATCTGTCCGACGAGCGCAAGAAACAGTTTACCAAGGTGTACGAGATGGAACCCGTCGCCTACGCGGGTACCGCCTCGTAACCAAAGACTCCCCTTGCTCCCAAGGGGAGTCTTATCTTTGTGGTATATCGCGTTTTGTTCTTGCTTTCCGTTTCCCCCTATGGTATCATAAACGACGGAGAGTTTTCGCACAGTAGAGAACTAGATAAAAAGGAGGCTTCTATGAAACAATCCAAACGAATTCCCATTATTATCATTTCCGTTGTGCTGGTTGGCATCGTTGCCGCACTGTTGCTGTTGCGGTCTGGGTCGACGGAGGTGGAAGTGAACATGACGGGAATGCTGTTGCAGAACGGTGCGGTCGTGGCGGAGAACATCTCGATGACTGTGCAGGGAACGATTCTGAACGAGAAAGAGGTTGCCCTCCGTTTCCAGTCAACAGGTATCGAGAACTGGATGTTCGCGGAATCCTCAACGCCCGATTCCCGACTGGACGAGAAACATGGGACACCGTACATCATGTCAAGTTGCGCGTTCTATGATGTGTCCCAAGACAGAATGGCGACTGCCTGGTATGCCTTCGATGTGGAGGAACAGATGTTGCTCGTCTACATCATGGATAATGCACAGCCTGTTATCGCTTGCTCGGCAAATGGAGAGAAGTCTCTGCAAGAACTGGAAGAACATTTCTCCGTCTTTGTGGATATTTTTGCAAAGAAATAAAAAAATACGGGGCTACTGCAAGAAGTTCTCATTCTGCGGTAGCCCCTCTTATTGTTTTAATAGCCCATATAGGTGGTGTACAACTGGACATGGTCCTGTATGCACTGTTTGCTACTGGTGGTGTTGGCGGTGACACAGATGTAGTAGTCGCCGTCCGCGGTCTGGGCGATGCTCGCCGCACAGTTGCCAGCCTGTGACACATAGCCCGTCTTGGCACCAATCACGCGCATCCCATCGGGCACATAGTCCTCGATACGGCGTAGGAACCAGTTGGAGAGCGTCATGCCATCGGGATGTTCGTCATTGGCAGGAATCTGATAAATTTTCGTGGTCAGTACCTCGCGGCACAGGTCGTTTTCCATCGCCGCACGCAGAATCATCGCGATGTCGTAGACCGTGCAGACATTCCGCTTGTCGTACAAGCCGACGCAGTTGGTGAAGTGTGCCGTGTCCGACAGACCCAACTCCGCGACTTTCTCGTTCATCAATTCCACAAATGCCTCGTGAGAACCTGCGATGTAGTTCGCCAGTCCCAGTGCCGCCTCCGCGCCAGAGGGCAGAATCGTGCCATACATCAGATTGCGCACCGTCACCGCCTCGTCGCGGTTGAATCCTGCCACACTGCACTCGTTCACATAGCAGTAATCCGTGATGGACAAGTCGATGGTGTAGGTGTCGTCCAACTGTGCGGCAGTTTCCAACTGTTCTGCGGCGACCAACAGCGTTAGAATCTTGGTCATGGACGCAGGACTGACCACCGTGTTGGCGGACTTCTGCGCCAGAATCGTCTTGCCTGTCAAGTCAATGACAATGGCGTGCTTGCTCGACAGCTCCTCTCCGATGGTAACGGTGTTCTCGCTCGCAACTACCGCAAAGGGCAGGGGAGGGATAACAGTGTCCTCTGTGGGGGATTCCGACTGCTGATTGGGCAGTTCGGGCTTCTGTGCTGTGATTTCAGAAAGATTGGGGTTTGTGCGCCCCTGGGGGTCAGAGAACCCCTGCAAGGTTTTCGCCCCTACAACAATGCAGAGGGCTAGACCGACACACACACTGCCCCCCATCGCTATCCGCTTGAGTAGGCGAATCCGCCGTTGTCGCTGTCGTTTCAGACGAGCGGCGGTGCGCTCCGCACGGCGGGCAGCGCGCTCCTCCGGGGTCGTGCTATATTCAACAATTTCTTCCATAGATTATCATTCGCTCCATTGTGTTCTCTGGTACTTGTTCATTCTATCCCCATCGTCCCCACATGGGGAGGTAAAAAAAGGGGATTTTGTTTATTATACTGTATTCGATGTGATTGGACAAGGCTTTTTACAAATTTTTACCGTGTGACAGATTCTGCGATAGGCGGTGCATCGGATACAAATAGCGTGCTGACAATCGCTTCCCCCAGCAGTCGCGCCGAAAAAAGTGCCTCATCGAGCGAATTGCCTGCCGCGCCCATCTCCACCAACAGAGAGCCTGTCGTGGTGTGTTGATTATAGCGCGAGTTGCGTACCGTGATGGGGCGCATCAAAGTCGGAAAGTCGGCGCAGAGGGTCTGCTGTATTGCGGTGGCAACTTTCAGATTTTCACGCCAGTTGGGGTGGGAGAGTCCACCGCCGTCCGTGCCGATGACAAAGGACATCTGTGCCGCATTGACCCCAAATACACCGCTGACCACCTTGTACATATTGCCTGCGCTGTCTGAAATCGCGTCGCGGTGGACATCTAAGACCAACACAATGGAGGGATATCGCTCTAAGTACTGTTCTACCGTGGTCAGAGAACGGTCGTATGCACCGCTGTAACTGGGGTAGTCGTGTAGCGTCTTGTCGTGTAAAACGCGAATCCCTGCGGTCTCCAGTACCGTGGCAATCTCTGCCCCCACACGCACCACAGAATAGTTCTCATCCGTGGTGCGACAGTCGCCAGAGGCGACATACGCCTCGCCAGGGGGCATGGTATACGCCTCACTGCCGTGGGTGTGGACAATCAATACCTGTGGTGGGCCGTCCGCGTGGAGCTGAACCGAGGGCGGTGTCGTAAAGAGAGATGCGTCAAAGGAACGGTCGGAACGGTTGTCGATGTAGACACCACCTGTGACAATATAGCCATCGGGGGACGATGGCACGAGTGTCCGCGCGCTCACCCCATTGTCAACGATAACCAATGGTGTGTCTGGCTCCGTGATTTCTTCGGGAATAGTGGTGGTCTGGTCGTCCGTGGGGGGCTGTGGTACAGTGCTGTCGTCCTCATGTTCCTCACTGCGACGCAGTTCCACAATCGCATCACGCGCCGAATATAACAGAGGACTTTGGGACAGAGCCAATACCGTGGCGGCAGGGAGGTCATCCGCTACTTCGTGTCCACCAAATTGGGTGCGCAACAGGCGCACGGCAAAATCAGCCTGTGAGGTGATAGCGGAGAGCGCAGATGCGGCACTGTGGCTCGCGGCGGTGACACCGACCAACCATAGAATCACCACCACCAGTGCCAAGAGCCGTCGTATCCGCTGAAAACGGCGCGGTATCGTCATGGAATCAATCCTTTCACAGTTTTGTCCCACTGTATGCACGGCTTGTCCCGTTTATGCGAATTTTCCGTGTGCGACCATTGCGGTGGTTGTAAAAAGGGTATATAATACAATCGATATCTTGTGTGCAAAAAGGAGAAAAGAACGATGGGAAAGTTTGATGGGATTCTATTTTTGAGCGATTTTGATAACACCATTGTGTATACCGCAGAGGCATTAAAAAAGGGCGGTGTGTGCCCTGAAATGAATCCACGCAACCGCGAAGCACTGGAATATTTTATGGCCGAGGGTGGCTGTTTCGGTGTGGCAACAGGGCGCGCAATGGCGGCATTTGCCCCCTATGCGTCCCTTGTCCCGACCAATGTGCCTGCCGTGGTCAACAATGGTGCAGGAATTTACGACTATGGGACAGAGGAATATGTCGAAACTGTGTTTTTGGGAGAGAGTGCGCGCCCCCATATCCAAGCGATTGTGGATGCCAACCCCGCCGTGTCACTGGAGATGTTCCATGCAGGCACATTCTTGCAGGTATATCGGGAGAGCCTGTGGAACAAGAAACACAGCGAGTTGACGGGCATGGGCTACGAAGTGGTACAAGACCTCTCGCCAGAGTCGGTGGAGATGCCGTTGAGTAAGGCTCTGTTCTTAGGAGAAGCCGAGGCATTGCGACAGGTTGCCGTGTTTATTGCGGCCCAACCGTGGCACGGGGAGTACGAGGTTATTTTCTCCAATGACAATTTACTGGAGCTGACCGCCAAGGGCGCAACCAAGGGCGATATGGCGAAACGCTTACAGGCGCGTGTGGGGTGTACGGTGTTGATATGTGCAGGTGACCACCTGAACGACCTCTCGATGCTTCGTGTCGCTGACCACGCGTTCTGCCCGTCCAACGCAGTGGATGAAGTGCGCGCCGAAGCCCATGTCGTTGGACATTGTCAGGATGGCGCGATTGCCGATATCATTGCCCTCTTGGAAAAGGAGAGAGTGGTATGAAGAAACACAAAGAGAATACACTAGGCTTGCGTACTTGGCTTGCTCTGTTGGTCTTTGGTCTGATTGGACAGGTGGCTTGGGTAGTGGAGAATATGTACTTCAATGTCTTTCTCTACAACACCATCACAGGAAATGCTGATATGATTGCAACGATGGTCGCCGCCAGTAGTGTTGTGGCGACGGTGACAACACTGGTAGTCGGTGCATGGTCGGACAAACACGGCAAACGAAAAAGTTTAATGGTCGGTGGCTATCTGCTGTGGGGCCTGAGCGTCATGGCGTTTGCGCTGGTGTCCGTAGCAGGGTTGGAAAAGTTAATGCCAGCCGCCGCCGCGATGCAGACAGCCGCCATTCTCGTGATTGCACTGGACTGCGTGATGACTTTCTTCGGCTCGAGTGCGAATGATGCGGCGTTTAATGCGTGGGTCACGGATGTCACCACGGAGAAAAACCGTGGGCGTGTGGAAACTGTCCTTGCGATTATGCCGATGGTCGCCATGCTGTTGGTGTTTGGTGCCTTGGATGGTCTGACGGCGACAGGGCAGTGGGCGAAGTTTTTCCTCATTGTCGGTGGTCTGACGCTGGCAGGTGGCGCACTGGGTCAACTGTTGATTCGGGAACCAGAGGGGCTGGAACCGTCCAAGGACAAGAAAGCCACAGCGATTCTCTACGGTCTGCGTCCCGATGTGATCGTTACCAATCCAGACCTGTACCTCTCCCTGTTGGCACTGGCGATTTTCTGCGCCAGTCAGCAGGTGTATATGCCGTATTTGATTATTTATATTCAGCAGTATCTCGGGATTGCAAACTATGCCCTTGTCTTGGCTTTGGTGTTGGTGATTGGTAGTAGTATCAGCGTCTTGATGGGCAAAACCATCGATAAAAAGGGAAAATTGGCTGTTGCCATGCCGACTGTCGCGGTGGTGTTTGTCGGTGTGATGCTCATGTTCTGGAGCCGTTCGATGGCAACGGTGATTGTATCTGGTATTGTAATGATGGGCGCGAGCATGGTGCTGACCGCCTGCCTGCACGGTCTGATTCGCGACTATACACCGCCCCAGAAGTCGGGACAATTTCAGGGGATTCGGATTCTGTTTCAAGTGCTGTTGCCAGCGGTGACAGGACCATATATCGGGGCAAAAGTAATCAAAAATAGTGGGCAGACCTACGAGGAACTGGGTACGGTGAAGCAAGTGCCAACCCCCGAAATCTTCCTGTTCTCTGGCATTGTGCTGTTGGTGATTGTACTGCCCCTGTTTCTCCTGCACCTGCGGACAAAAAAAGCGAGCGTCAGTAAACTGCGTCCGCTCTTTACCCCGTGGGGCGAAACATTGCATCGGGACAACCCTCTGCCAGAGTACCCCCGTCCGCAACTGCGCCGAGAGAGTTATTACAACTTGAATGGCCGTTGGGAGTATGCTATCCGTAAGGACGGCAAAGGACCCGACACATACGATGGGGAGATTATTGTGCCGTTTTCCCCCGAAAGTTTGCTGTCTGGGGTCGGTCGACAGGTTATGCCTGGGGATACCCTGTGGTACCGCCGTACTTTTACCTTGCCTGATGGATTCCGCCGTGACAAGGTGCTGTTGCACTTTGGTGCAGTCGACCAAGAGTGCGAGGTACTCGTCAACGGCGAGTTAGTGGGCGCACACAAGGGCGGTTATCTGCCGTTTACCTGCGATATCACCGACAGTTTGAGCGATGGCGAGAATACACTGGTTGTCATTGTCGCCGACTGCACCAGTGCCAGTCACCATGCTTACGGAAAACAGAGTTTCAAGCGTGGCGGCATCTGGTATACCCCCCAGAGCGGTATCTGGCAGACGGTGTGGATGGAGTCTGTGGTGGAGAACTATGTCGAATCCCTGCGGATTACCCCGCTGTTTGACGAAAAGAAGGTGCAGATTGCCATTCGCGCCAATGACACGACCGACGCGACCGTGATGGTACGCAAGGACGGTGTGGTGATTGCGGAGGAGAACGCGGACAAGGACGGTGTAGCCGTACTGCGGATTCGCGACGAGCATTTCCGTGCGTGGTCGCCCGATGACCCGTTCCTGTACGATGTCACCGTCAATCTGTCGGGTGGCGATACCGTAGAGAGCTACTTCGGTATGCGGAAATTCGGCACAACGACCGTCAATCGAAAGAAAGTCCTCGCCCTCAACAACAAGCCGATTTTTATGAACGGTGTCCTCGACCAAGGCTATTGGAGCGACGGCCTGTATACTGCCCCCGATGATGAAGCTCTCATCTATGATATCCAGACGATGAAAGACTTGGGGTTCAATATGTTGCGAAAGCACATCAAGGTGGAGCCGTTGCGCTGGTACTACCACTGCGACCGACTGGGTATGTTGGTGTGGCAGGATGCCGTCAGTGGTGGAGAACCGTACAACCCGATGGTGATTCAGGTGTTGCCGTTCCTGGGGGTACACCTGCGCGATACCAAGTACCACACCTTTGGACGCAGTGACAAGGCAGGGCGCGACCAGTTTATGCAGGACCTCTATGACATGGTTGAATTGCTGTATAACACCACTTCGCTGGCCCTGTGGGTCCCATTCAACGAGGGATGGGGACAGTTTGACAGTTTGCAGGTGACGCAGACGCTATGGGAACTGGATGATACCCGACTGGTCGACCACGCAAGTGGTTGGCATGACCAAGATGGTGGTGACTTAAACAGTTTCCATGTGTACTATAAACCTGTGCGTATCCGCCATGACAAGAATCGTGTCCTCGCCTTAACGGAGTTTGGCGGATACAGTATGCCCTTGTCTGGGCACATGGCAGGGGAGAAAGAGTTCGGATACCGTATCTACCACGACAGAGAGGCATTTATGGATGCCTATTGTACGCTGTTTGAAAAGGAAATTATCCCCTGCTTGCAGAAAGAAGCCCTCTCCGCTACCGTCTATACACAGGTGAGCGATGTCGAGGACGAAGTGAATGGTCTGCTGACCTACGACCGTAAAGTATGTAAAGTCGATGTGGCACGGGTGCGGAAACTGAACCAACAATTGCGGTTTTAATGCGCGATGAGGCGCACGGTTGTCGTGCGCCTCGCTTAAGGATAACAACGATATGAGAAATAGAAATACAATGGAACCGTTGGAATATCTGGGCAAGACACTACTCTGGACCATTGTGGCGATGATTTGGTATCGAAATATCTTCTTTATCGCACTGCCGGGGTGTACGATTGCGTGGTCAAAAGCACTGTTGTGGATGGGTGTTATCTTTTTGACACTCTGGGGATGGACTATCACGCTACAAAAACGCAGTAATGCAGTTAGCGTATTAGTCAATGTCCTATTTCCCTACGAAATTTACACGGTGTTGGCTTACCGCGCGTATTTCCCACGCCTGGTATGGGGAACGGTGTTGGGCAGTGTTTTGCTGTCCACACTGTTTTTCATACTGGCGATTTGGCCCGACAAAGAGCCGAGTAAAATCACCTTTGAGCAACGCTTGCGACATGGTCTGCTCGGCGCAAGAACGCTTGTTACGGTCTGTCTGCTGTGTCTGCTCATTCCGCTGGGAGTACGCTTGCTGTTCGGGGAATCCATTTCGACGGAAACACCGCCGATGCAAGACGAAACGACCACGGAGAAAGATGCGTGGGCGGTGCAGAATCATATGGATACCATCCGCCTGTTGCGCTCAGAGAAGTGGACTACGCTGAGTACACAGGAAAAAATGGATGCCTTGCGTGTGATTATCAACATAGAGATTCACCGTCTGGGCTTGAATCACCCCATAAGCCTGCGTAGTGCTGTCTTAGAGGGGGATGTTGCCGCCTATTATGACAATGCAAACCATGAGATTGTGATTGATATGGAACATTTGCAATCTGTCCCTGCGGAACGCGTGCTGACGAGCATTTGCCACGAGTGCTACCACAGCTACCAGTGCCAGATGATAGACCTGTACTACGAAACGCCAGAGGAATATCGCAATATGATTCTCTTTCGGGATGTGGATGAGTACATTGCAGAATTTTCGGATTATATTCACGCCGATGAAAATGCGTCTGGCTACTACTATCAGACAGTGGAAGTTTCGGCGCGTGAATATGCGGCACAGGCGGCCAGTACCTACTATCAACTCTTAGAAAACGATATGGATATCACAGGCGACCCGTCGTAAGAGAGGGATACTATAACATCCACTGCGCCAGAAATAGCAATCCCACCCCAGGAATACCGAGGATACCAACCACAACCGCGTGAAATAGCGTGATACCGAGGGATAGACCCGTGATGTTACTGGTGGATTCCACCAGTAGCAGGGCACCTAGTCCCAACAGCGTATTGAGTGCGGCGCGAAAGGCGATAGGTAGTGGCGCAGAAAGCAATTTTGCCATCAGAAACAGAAGCACAATCGCGACCGCAGTAATCCACAGCGTAAGCCTTATATCCATCGCGCTTTCCTCCGCGGAACAACGGCGGCGGCA
>JAZRID010000318.1:0-10881 GCA_045645125.1 Oscillospiraceae bacterium
GGATAAGTTCTTCTCCGGCGAGGATTTCACCTATGCTGAGATGATTAAGGGTCTGCGTCAGGGTGTCCGCGAGCTGAGCATGTTCCCTGTTCTGGTCGGTTCCGCCCAGCAGAACATTGGTACCCTCATGCTGATGGATCACATTGCTGACCTGCTGCCCAACCCCGTTGAGGGTAACTATCACAAGGCTACCACTCAGGACGGCAAGATCGAAGAGTTCGTCGTTTCTCCCGGTGGTGTGCCCTCCGCATTCGTCTTCAAGACCGTTGCCGACCAGTACGGCAAGTACTCCTACATCAAGGTGTTCTCTGGTGTTATCACCCCCGACACCCAGCTGGTCAACGCCCGTACTGGCGAGACCGAGAAGCTCGGCCGTCTGTACCTGATGAATGGTAAGAAGGCCACCGAAGTTAAGGAACTGCACTGCGGTGATATCGGTGCCATCGGCAAGATGGAGAAGCTCAAGACTGGTGATACCCTGTGTGACCCCCGTAAGATTGTTTCTCTGAAGCAACTCCCCATCGCAGAGCCCTGCTACGCTGTCGCTATCGTCCCCAAGACCCGTGGTCAGGAGGACAAGATTGCACAGGGTCTGAACCGTCTGAATGAGGAAGACCCCTCCTTCTATGTTGTCAACAACGCTGAAACCCACCAGATGGTTATCTATGCTTCTGGTGATATTCAGGTGGATGTTCTGGTCAACAAGCTCAAGACTCGTTTCAATGTCGAGGCCGAGCTCCAGCCCGCCCGCGTCCCCTACCGCGAGAAGATTCGTAAGCCTGTCAGCAAGCAGGGTCGTCACAAGAAGCAGACTGGCGGTAGCGGTCAGTTCGGTGATGTCCATATCCGCTTCGAGCCCAACCCCGATGTGGAGGAGATGGAGTTTGCCGAGGAAGTGTTCGGTGGCAGCGTGCCCAAGAACTTCTTCCCCGCTGTCGAAAAGGGTCTGCGCGAGGCCTGCCTGCATGGTCCTCTGGCTGGCTATCCCGTTGTCAACCTGAAGGCTGTCCTGTATGATGGCTCCTATCACCCCGTTGACTCCTCTGAAATCGCCTTTAAGACCGCTGCACAGCTGGCTTACAAGGCCGCTATGCCCGAGGGTTCCCCTGTTCTGCTGGAGCCTGTCGGTGAGCTGAAGGTCACGGTGCCCGACAGCTACATGGGCGATGTCATCGGTGATTTGAATAAGCGTCGTGGCCGCGTGATGGGCATGAATCCCACCAACGACGGTGAGCAGGTTATTGAGGCTGAAGTTGCGATGGGCGAGATGATGACTTATGCTATCGACCTGCGCGCCATGACCCAGTCCCGCGGTTCCTACACCTTCCACTTCGTGCGCTACGAGGATTGCCCCCCCAACGCACAGGAGAAGGCAATTGCCGAGGCAAAGGCACTGGCCGAGGAGCAGTAATGCTATGATTTTCGAGGACCCTTTCCCACACGGGAGAGGGTCCTTTTTTGCACAACGATGGATACAACCGCGTCAAACGAGAAATACTACTTGACACGGGACAAATCCCTGTTTATGATAGGGATTTAGAAGGGCTGGTGGAAGATATGAAAATATCGGCAAAAAGCCGTTACGCACTGCATCTGATGTTGGAACTTGCCATGCAGGAGCCTGGTGTCAACCTGTCGGTCAAGTCCGTCGCCGAGGTCCACGGCATCAGTGAAAAATATCTGGAACAGATTATTCCCGTTCTGGTGCGCGGTGGTTTTGTGAAAAGCGTCCGCGGTGCGAAAGGTGGCTATCATCTTGTCAACGACCCCGAGGACTATACCGTTGGTCAAATTCTGCGCTTAGTTGAGGGCGGTATCGCGCCAGTTTCCTGTCTGGATGACGAAATTAACCAGTGTGTGCGCTGTAAAGACTGCGTGACGCTGGACCTCTGGGAACAGGTCGACCGCGCCATCAGCAATGTGGTTGACCATGTGACCCTTGCCGACTTGGTGGACAAACAGCGTCGCATTGATGCACGGTGCAAAGGACACGCTGGCTGTCACTGTCACTAATTTCGTAAAACTATTGACTTTTGCGACAGACCGCCGTATAGTATAGGTAAATCCTATTTCAATATAGGGAATTCGGAATTTTATGCCGTTCAATCGGCTGTGATAGAAAGAAGGAAGCAACTATGTTCGTATATGCTGACAATGCCGCAACCACTGCCGTCAGTAAGACAGCGTTGGATGCCATGATTCCTGCCATGCACGAGCTGTATGGCAACCCCAGCAGTCTGCATCAGAAGGGCAGAGAGGCCAACATGGCACTGCAAGCGGCGCGTGAAACCGTGGCAAAGTGCCTGAACGCACAGCCCCGTGAGATTTACTTCACTGGTTGTGGTACGGAGGCCGACAACTGGGCGATTACCGAAGGTGCGCGTCTGGGCGCACTGGAGGGCAAAAAGCACATTATCTCCGATGTCATCGAACACCACGCCGTCCTGCATACGCTACAGCGACTGGAAAAGCAGGGCTTTGAAGTGACCTATCTGCCTGTCCACGAGAACGGTGTGGTGCGTGTGGAGGAGTTGGAGGCGGCCATCCGTCCCGATACCTGTCTTGTCACCATTATGTTCTCCAACAATGAGATTGGTACGGTCCAGCCTATCCGCGAAATCGGTGCCATCTGCCGTGCCAAGGGCATCCTGTTCCACACCGATGCGGTACAGGCTGTCGGCCATATGCCGATTGATGTAGAGCTAGACAACATTGATATGCTCTCCCTCTCTGGCCACAAGTTCCACGCCCCAAAGGGTGTCGGTGCGCTGTACTGCAAAAAGTCCATCAAGCTGAAGAACTTCATCGAGGGTGGCGCACAGGAGCGTGGCAAGCGCGGTGGTACCGAGGGTATCCCTGCTATCCTCGCAATGGCAGCCGCTATGCAGGAGAGTTGTGAACACCTCGAGGAGAATATGGCAAAAGTCAGTGCCATGCGTGACAAGCTGATTGCAGGTCTGTCCCAGATTCCCTGCTCCCGCTGTAACGGCGACCCCGACCACAGAGCACCCGGTATCGTGAGCTTCTGCTTCGAGGGGATTGAGGGTGAGAGCTTGCTGTTGCGTCTGGACTTGGCTGGCATCTGCGCCAGCTCTGGCAGTGCCTGTACCAGTGGAAGCCTTGACCCCAGCCATGTTCTGCTCTCTCTGGGTCTGCCCCACGAAATCGCCCACGGCTCTCTGCGTCTGAGCCTGTGCGAGTACAACACGATGGAAGAAGTCGACTATATCCTCCAGCAGGTACCGCAGGTCGTCAAGACCCTGCGCCAGATGAGCCCCGTGTGGCAGCATATGCTGGAAACCATGGACGACCCCTACAAAGGATAAAATTGGTTCACACAGAAAGAAAGGAAGTCAATTCATATGGCTATGGAATACAGCGCAAAGGTGATGGAGCATTTTGCAGCTCCCCATAATGTCGGTGTCATCGAGGATGCCAACGGTGTCGGCGAGGTTGGCAACGCCAAGTGTGGCGATATCATGAAGATGTACCTGAAAATCAATGAGGACGAAATCATCGAGGATGTCAAGTTCCAGACTTTCGGCTGTGCATCCGCTATCGCAACCAGCTCGATTGCTACTGATTTGATTAAGGGTAAGCACATCAGCGAGGCTCTGCAACTGACCAACAAGGCCGTTGTGGAGGCTCTGGATGGTCTGCCCGCTGTCAAGGTCCACTGCTCCGTTCTGGCAGAGCAGGCAGTCCGCGCCGCCGTCAAGGACTACTACGAGCGCAAGGGTATCGCCCACGATATCTGCGACTGCGCCAACTGTGAACATGGCTGTTGCGACCACGACCACGAGCATGGTCACGACGAGGACGACGACGAATAAGCACAAACAAAAGAGAGGGAACGCTATTTCGTGTAGCGTTCCCTTTTTCATGCTATATACAGGCAGTTTCTGCCTACTTAGAGTACATAATCGGCGGCGTTAATCACCTTGGTATCCAATGCGCCCATGATGCCGCCCATAGCGGTCTTCAGCATTGCGCCAATGCCCATGCTGTCCTCGCCCTCTGCGTCACCGATTTGCCCCACATCGGTGCAAATCATCGTGACGGCATCCTCTACTTCCTCGCTACATTTGACGACACCGCAATCCTCGATACGCAGTCGCTGGGTAATCAGCTCCTTGGGAATATCATCGGCAATCTTCACGACGGCACAATCCACGACCGTAAGTCCCACAGGTTGCTGTTCCAGCATCCATTTGGTAATCTTGATGAGAGGCTTTTCTCCCACAGTTGCACCCTTGGGTCTGGGAACCTTCACTTCGCCAGCGATGTCGGTCAACACCTCCATCAGCTTTGCCTTGCGCTCCTGCGGTACTTTGGCATCACCGCGGACATTTAGATAGGTCAACTCGTCCAGCGCATCTGCGCCTTCTGGCACGGTCACATCACCAATCACATACAGCTGTTTTCCATAGCGGCGCAGGGTATCCTCGTCCAGCGTAACATCATCCAGTACAACCGCTGTACCGTCGGGGACGATAACAATTTCAGCCTTTTCATCCACCAAATCAAGGAGTGCTTCCACCTTGGACTCGGCAATGATTGCCTCCTTGGTGCTAAAGGTCGCACCCTTGGCCTTTAGTTTGTCCACATCCAGTTCCGCATCGACCATAATCATACGGCGGCTGGACCAATACAAGCTGTTCTTTGCACGGAGCGCAAACAACTTATCAATCACGGCATTGCGCTTGAGGACAATCGCCCCGTCGGGATAGCAGGTGGTGGAGCCGTTGACAGTGACACCAGTGAGGGTGGCATAGATGCTCTCGGGGCAGGTCAGACTGCCGTTGATGGTCATGCCCACACAGTTGGCCAGCTGTTCCTGCGTGTCGGGGCCGATGGTTAGAGAACCATTCACGAGCATATAGTATTTCGAGGCAGGCACGATATCACCGTGCTTTATCTCGCTACTGCCATTGACGGTGCGGATGTCAACATCCTTTTCCACCTCCAGAACATTGGCGCAGTTCAGGGAGAAAGGCAGTTTGCTCATAACAGCCTTTGCATTTGGGCTGGTCAGCACCACAGCGCAGTTGACGGTAATCTGCTCATAGTGGGCATAGTTTTCTTCTCGTGCGTCTCTTGCATCACAGGTAGCACAGTTAATCATCAATTTCTTTGCCATTTTCGTTTCCTCCATCATTTCATAAAGCAAGGTTGTGTTGTAAGGATTTGCGACAGCGCGATAACTTGGAACGAATCGTTCCAGGCGGGAGGTCCATCATTTGGGATATCTCCTCAGCTGAGTAGCCATCGAAGTATCGAAGCTGAAAAATCGCCCTATCTTGGGGTATCAGGCTTTGGAGCAGTATGGCAGTTTCAATTTCCTGCATCCCTTGGTCCTCCCAATAGTCAGGTTGCCAACTCTGCTCATATTCATTTTCCAGAACGGCCCGACGGTAGCGGTCAAAGAACAAATTTTTGAAGGTGCGGTACAGCCACGCCCGTCGCTGATTGGGTGACAAATCCGCTACTACTTCTGTATTCATCAACGCCTTGACAAAGGTTTCTTGTACAAGGTCCTCGGCAAGTTCTGTACTGCCACTCATACGAGAACCATAGGCTACCAGCTCTTTATAGTAGTCTTCATAGAGTTCTTCCCACAAAGGCTTTCCCCCCTTTCTGCCTAGATAACGAATGGCAGGGGAAAAGTGTTGCAAAAGAAATTTAATTTTTTAAAATTTTGGAAACTGTCTGATGTAACAACTCTGCATACAATAGCAGGGAGACGGCTGATTACTGTCCACTTTCTTCCCATTCTTGCAGATAGTCGCGCACCGCCTGTAGTGCCTCCTCCGTGGGGGCAGAAAAGCTCGTTTCGCCACAAAAAGCGGAGAGAAACGCCTGCCCAGCTTCCGTCTGCATCAGCGCATAGAATAGGCTCTCCCGAAATGCTTCGGTCAGGTCGTTGTTGGTGCGCGAAACTGCAATTGCGGTCTGCGGTACATCCTCCTCACTGAGCGCAAGAATGGCTACTTGATTTTCATATGGAATAATATCGACACTGGGGAGAATGGCGGCATCGACACCGCCCTCTTGCAGAGAATCCACCGTATACGCACCTGCGGTACTGATGGTGAGTGTCACGCTGTCGAGCTGACACCCTGCCTCCTCCACAGCTTGTCGCAACTGTTCCGAGAGGTCGTCCAGTGCAGAGAGAATGGCATCGGCTATCTCCCACTCTATCACCAACTCCACTGTGATATCGGTCGGACAAGTGACTTCATCCTGCTTGTCGTCGGTAGAGATGTCTGGATTCGGCGGTGCTTCATTATTATTTGTAGTATCTGGTGTGTTCTGTTCTATCTGAGAATGGTTCTGCGTGGTGCTATCAGGATTCCCTGTCGGTTGGTTGGTACAGGCAGATAGCAGAACCACCATCGCCAACAGCAGTGCAGTCAAATTCCATTTTTTCATTCAAAAAGACCTCCCTTTTCCGTCTGATTCTTATCGCCCACTTTACCACAGTTTGGTATGAAATTCAAACAGAAAAATCTTTGACATCGTTTCCGCTTTGTAGTATATTTGTGACATATTGCACTATCTTGCAAGGAGAAAACACCATGTTTTACAAGATACTGAACGAGATTCGGCATTTTGACCGCATTATTATCCATCGCCACAACAAGCCCGACGGCGATGCTATCGGCAGTCAAATCGGACTCAAGCATATCATCCGAGAGAACTTCCCTGAAAAGGAAGTTTTTGTAGTGGGTGACAGTGCTGGGCACTACAGTTTCATCCCCGACTCCGCGATGGATACCGTCAGCGATGAACAGTACAACGATGCACTCGCCATTGTCCTCGACTGTGGGGCAAGCGCACTCATCAGTGACAACCGCTATACACGAGCCCAACGCACCGTGCGGATGGACCACCATATTTTCTGCGAAACCATCTGTGACATCGAACTGGTTGACACCAGTTACGAGAGTTGCTGTGGTATGGTCACTGACCTCGCACGCACCTGCGGACTACGCCTGAACCCCATCGCTGCACAGGCACTGTACACGGGAATGTTGACCGATTCTGGTCGGTTCCGCTATGACTCCACCAGCGCACGCACTTTTCGTCTGGCCGCGTTCCTGTTGGAGCAGGAGATTGACACCAACGAAATTTACCGCCATCTATATGCCGATGACTTTGAAAGTAAGAAACTCCGCGCACAGTTCACGCTGAAAGTGCAGTTTACCGCACACAATGTCGCCTATCTCTACACCACACAGGAAGAAGTACAGGCACTGGGCATGGATATTTTTTCGATATCGCGCGGCATGGTGGGCATTATGGCTGACACCAAAGGGGTGGATATCTGGGTCAACTTCACCGAAACCGAGAACGGCGTTCTCTGCGAACTGCGCTCCAGTCGGTTCAATATCAACCCTATCGCCACCAAATACGGCGGTGGTGGCCATGCCAAGGCAAGTGGTGCGACCGTAGCTGACCGTGAAACCGCCATGCAACTGTTACACGACCTCGACAATATGATGATAGGAGAAGCACAATGAGCAGAGAAACCATGGAACAAATTCTGAAGAAGATACAGGCATACGACCGCATTATGCTCTTTCGCCACACGCGGATTGACGGCGACTGCACAGGCGCAACCAAGGGCCTCAAGGCACTGCTGAAAGCCTCTTACCCCACGAAAGAAGTTTATATTATCGACGACGAACACTCGGATTTCCTCGCTTTTCTGGGCGGTGACGATGCCCCTGTCGCAGACGAGGTATACACCGATGCGCTGGGCATTGTGTTGGATACGGCAACCGTCGACCGTATTTCTAATCCGAAATATGCGCTGTGCAAGGAGCTTATCAAGATTGACCACCACATCAACAACGAGCCGTACGGAAATTATGCTTGGGTGGAAGAACATAGTTCCTCGTGCTGTGAGATGATTGTCAAATTCTATGACACCTTCCGCGACCAGTTGACACTCACCAACGAGGCCGCCACCTACCTCTATACGGGCATGGTCACGGACTCTGGCCGTTTCCGTTACCGCGGGGTCAGCGGTGACACCATGCGCTACGCTGGTATCCTGCTCGACCAAGATATCAACACCGATTGGATTTTTGCGAACCTCTATCTGGAGGAGTTTGATAGTCTGAAATTCAAGGCACACCTCTACGACCTCATGCAAATTTCTGAGAACGGTGTTGCCTATCTGTATCTCAGCCAAGAGATGCAGAAGCAGTACAATCTCAGCCGTGAGGAGGCCAGTGCCACCATCTCCGCCCTCGATTCTATCAAGGGTTGCCTGTGTTGGCTGGTATTTATTGAAAACGGAGACGAGGAGCAGTCTATCCGTGTGCGTCTGCGCTCCCGCTTTATGACAATCAACACACTCGCGGAGAAATACCGCGGTGGTGGCCACGCCTGTGCCAGCGGTGCGACTGTCTACAATATGGACGAAGTCAACGCAATGGTCAGCGAGGCGGATGCTATGGTGAAAGCCTACAAGGAAAGCCACGAGGGATGGCTATGAGAATTTTGATTGTCAACGACGACAGCATTACCTCCTCGGTTCTGGCTCCACTGGCAAAATGGGCGCAGAAGTTAGGCGAGGTGACAGTGGTTGTCCCTAAATTCGAGCAGAGTGGCAAGAGCCACAGCATTGAGATTCACAAGCCGTTTGAAGTGCTCTCCCTGCCAGACATCATCCCCGGTGTGCGGACTTTCACGGTGGACTCCTCCCCCGCTGACTGTGTACGCTACGCCATCCTCGGTATGCACGAACCGTTCGACTTGGTACTCTCTGGCATCAATCGGGGCTTGAACATCGGAACGGACATTATGTACTCTGGTACGGTTGGTGCGGCAACGGAGGCAGTCGCACTGGGGTGCAAGGCGGTTGCCTTGTCCACCGAACCAGAGAGTTTTGACACTGCCCTTGCTCACCTCGACACGGTGTTCGATTGTTTCGTACAGCACAACCTGTTGGTGAAAAACGACCTGTACAATGTCAACATTCCGCACACGGTCAAGGGATTGCGTATCACGCGGCAAGGTGGCCCCTACTACTCCGACGATTTTCCTACTATCGGCAACCATCTCGTGCGCCCCACAGGAAAGTGTGTCTATGTAGAGGGGGATGACTACACGGTGGACACCCATGCCGTTCTGCACGGCTATATCTCTATCACGCCCCTCGCATTCGACCGTACCGCACACAACATTGTTGCACAGCTTTCCCACTTAAATCCCTGATACCAAACGGTGCGTTGTGATTGCGTTCACAGCGCACTTTTTCTGCCATATTGGGCTTGACATTTCGGTTTACATAGTGTAGACTTCTAATAGGACTACTAATAGTAGACCAACAGAAAGGAGGTTATTCATTATGAGCGAATGGAAACTTGGCGCAGTAGAGTCGCGCTTTGCCGACTTGATTTGGGAGAATGAGCCGATTCCCTCTGGGGACTTGGTGAAACTCGCAAAAGATGCACTCCAGTGGCACAAATCCACCACCTACACCATTCTCAAACGACTGTGTGAACGAGGGATTTTCCAAAACCTTGACGGTGTGGTAACATCCCGTATCTCGAAAGAGGAACTGTATGCCATGCAGAGCGAGGAATTTGTGAAAGAAACTTTCTCTGGTTCTCTCCCTGCGTTCCTCGCCGCATTCACACGGCGCAAAAAGCTCTCCGAGGAGGAGATTTCCCAATTGCAGGCACTCATCGACCAGAACAGGAGGTGACACACCATGCTGACTGTTTTGAACATGAGCCTCACGGCATCTATCGTGATTGTATTTGTGCTACTGGCACGACTGCTGTTGCGAAAAGCCCCGAAAGTTTTTTCCTATGCCCTGTGGGGTGTGGTGTTGTTCCGTCTGCTGTGTCCGATATCCATTTCCTCTGACCTCTCTCTGCTCGGATTATTGGACCGCACTGCCTCCCCCGTCACACAGTACACCACCACAGTGGAACACATTCCACAGGAGCTACGCCCTGCCCCAACTTTTCCTGTTGCCCCAATTGTTCCCCCTACCAATATCGACCGTCCGACAACTTCCCCCGACACGCAACCGCCGGCCCAAACGCCCCCGACCGTATCTGATACGGACACCGTTACACCAATCCCGTCTGTCGCCATGGTTGCCTATGTCATCTGGTTGACAGGTATCGGGGGTATGCTCGTCTACAGTGCGGTGTCGTTCCTCCGTCTGCGCCGTCAATTGGTCGGTGCGGTCAAGGTGCGTGACAACATCTACCTCGCCGACTACTTAGATACCCCCTTTGTGATGGGACTGTTGCGCCCCAGAATCTATCTCCCCTCCTCCCTGTCCGAACGAGAACAGCGGTATATCCTGCTCCATGAGCAACAGCATATTCGACGGTTGGACCATGTGATTAAGACACTTGCCTTTCTTGCGCTGTGCATCCACTGGTTTAATCCATTGGTATGGCTCGCCTTTATCCTGTCCGCGAAAGATATGGAGATGAGCTGTGACGAAGCCGTGATGCGGAAGATGGGCGAGGACATCCGTGCAGAATACTCCGCCTCTCTCCTCAGCCTTGCCACTGGTCGACGCATCATCGCTGGTACACCACTGGCTTTTGGTGAGGACAGCACCAAGAGCCGTATTAAAAATGTGTTGCACTGGAAGAAGCCGAAGGCATGGATTATCCTCACCGCCGCTGTCCTCTGCGTCGCCGTCGTCATCTTCTGTGCAGGAAATCCGACAGGAACGGATAAAGATGTAGACAACGACACCGCACAGAGCGACGACCATACGCCCAACAACAGCGAAGACACGCAAAACTCTGACACGGCAACGCTACGCGGACAATACCGCAGTTTTGAAGATTATGCCGTTGCACACATGGGTACATCGGAAACCATCGAGTTGTATGT
>JAZRID010000319.1:0-2892 GCA_045645125.1 Oscillospiraceae bacterium
CCACAACGCTGACGCTCCTCTCTCGACTGGAGGCAAAGGGGGCGATTGCCTCGGACAACGAAAGTGGAAAAAAGACCTTTCGCGCCGTACTCCACCGCGAGGATGCCGTCATGCACGAAACAAAGGACTTTCTCAAACGCATTTATCAGGGGAGTGTCAGTCTGATGGTCAGTGCCATGACACAGAAAAAGGCACTTTCCAAGAATGAGATTCAAGAGCTGTATACCATGCTGAAAGAATTGGAAGGGGGGGGTGAGGATGTGTGAGTGGATGATTTCGTCGTCTATCCTGATTGCCGTTGTGGTACTGTTGCGCTTTGCGCTCAAGGGGAAGATAAGCCTGCGACTGCAATACAGCCTGTGGGCATTGGTGTTGGTGCGTCTGCTGTTGCCGATATCGTTGGGGGATTCTCCGATGAGCCTGGAACATGTGACGCAAAAAGTCGCAGATACCGAACCCGTTCGTTTTGTATCTGCGCTGTCCGAGATGGAACTGCCCAAGATGAGCTATCGGGCGGCCTACGATGCAGTAGCCAGAGAATATGCGGATAAGGGCATCCAAATCGAAGAAATGCCGATAGAGCAGTACGCGGAAACCGTGGAATATGAGATTATGCACAAGATGAATGGAGATTTGTCCTTGGCGGAAGTGGCGCGTATCATCTGGGTGTGTGGGATTGCCGTGGTGGGACTTTGTTTTGTACTCTCCAATCTGCGCTTGCGCCACAACTTGCAACGGGAGCGCACACTGCTGACGCACCACGACAAACTCCCCATCTATCTGAGCCATGCGGTCGATACGCCGTGCCTGTTTGGTCTGTTCCGCCCTGCCATCTATCTCACGGAGGAGGTGGCGGAGGAGGCGCGCACCCGATACCATGCAGTAGAGCATGAATTGACACACTGGTATCATCGGGACCACATCTGGGCAATCTTGCGCGGTGTGTGTCTAGCTGTCCACTGGTACAATCCTCTGGTTTGGTGGGCGGCGGTTCTCTCGCGCAATGATGCAGAATTAGCCTGTGATGAGGCGACTATCCGCCGTATCGGGGAGAGTGAGCGCGCGGCATACGGCCGAACTCTCCTGCATCTGACCTGTGAGAAGCGTACCACCGTGCTGACCACCGCTACCACCATGACAGGCAGTGGCAAAAGTATCAAGGAGCGCATTGCGCTGTTGGTACACAAGCCCAAAATGGCGGTGTATACCTTGGTTGCTGTCATTCTCGTTGCTTCGATTGCGGTCGGTTGCACTTTTACTGGCGCGAACGACAAGACAGAGGATGATACGCCCCCTCCTGTTGATTCTGTCACAGAGGACGAAAACAGGGACACAGAGGAGAACAAGGGGGAGAACACCGAGCAGGACAGTGGTACGAATGACGATGGTGGTACAACACCCGATGACAGTACGGACGAGCCAGTGAACGAGGAACTTGCGTTTGTTCTGCGCCGTCTGGAAACCCTGCAAGCGGACGATATCAAGATGGTACGAGATTCCATTCGTGATGATAGTGGAAAGGAACTGGTGGTGGACACAGCGGAGATGGCGGCACACATCAATGTGGCGGCAAAGAACTTCTTCCATGTAGAACATTCTGCTGTTCATACAGGCGTGATAAAGCTGTACCTTTCTGATAATAGAAGTGTAGAAAACGGCGATTATGAGGTTATCAATCTGTATATCAGTCTGCACGAGCCTATCATTGAAGTGTATTACGGCTTGGAAGATAGCAAACAGAATCGCTCGGTGCATAGTACCATCGGGTTACAGGATGTTGTGTTGTACCGTTATCTCCATGCGCTGTATGGTGACAACAATCCCGTGGACCAGACTGCGCTGGCGCAGTATGGAGATATTCTCTCGGCGCGTGCCACATGGCTGATGGATCATCATAATTCCACTTGTGCGGAGCATAATCTCCCTCCTTTCACAGGCTTTGAGATTACCTACCTGCATCTGGAAAACTACTTTACATACAATGGCTATACCTATGAAATTTACGGTTGGGACCCTGCGTTTTGGACCGACGACCCCAATCCTGGTCGGTACGCTTGGCCGCAGGATGGCACGGTAGACGACCAAAATCGCGTCTATCTGTATAACTTCCACCGCTACTTTGTCGCCGCGTGGTTCCACGATGATTTTGAATATGAGTTTTTCACGGATGAGTTTCAATACTTTTCGGAGTTGGAAAACCGTTCGACTATTATTGAACATTTCACAGGTGAGCAAATGTTATTGAGGGAGGAGAAGAACACAAGAACGCATACGATATACACGAAGGATGGTATTTCTATCGCTATTCCGACCGACCTGCGCTATCTGGCGGGCATTGGTATGTCGCCCCATGATTGCTACGGGAGTGTGATGAATCCGACCTATTATCGGGACAATCACAATATGAACGACCAGACGCTCTTTGCCCTGTACCATACCTGTGACTATATGGACGATGCACTGGGGTGGATTTTCTCGATTCAGCGGTACACCGCAGAGGAGTATGAGCAGTACTACCGCAACAGCTACAGCCGTCAGTATGTGTTCGCCAAGGACGACACCTATTATTACTGCGTGCTAATCCCGACCGATGTGCAGTTCCCAGACCACACCACCGCGACGATTATTGAGGAACTCCGTAGCATAGAACTCAACAAAATTACGGCAGATATGATTGCACGCAATGGTCTAACTGCGTATTCCGAATAAAAATAAGAAAAAACCTCCGACTTAGTTCGGAGGTTTCGCTTTTCAGTTGTCCTTGCTCTGGTCGTCGAAAAAGAGCGAGAGGATTTTGCTATACAGCACCTCGGCGTTGTTCTCAAATTTGCGCCGCAGTTGCTTTGCCATATCCTCGCGTGTAATCAGCAGTTCCATCTTCATCAGAGGGTC
>JAZRID010000320.1:0-1231 GCA_045645125.1 Oscillospiraceae bacterium
AGTAGCACGACCGCGCAGGTCGCCGTCAACGGCACGCTGACACGCATTGATAGCACGCACACAGATGGTACAGTCTGTCACACCTTGTCCGATGCTACGACAACCTGTGTTTGGTATGACGATGATACATACTGGGTCGCCACGCGCACCGATTTGGTTTCCGCCGATGCCCTACAGCAAATGCCTACTTATGAGTCCGTTTTGGAACTGGACAATACGCAGATTACACACGCGGAATACGGATTAAAAGATAGCGTTTACTGTATCCATATCCAGACCGCACCAGATTTAGACGGATATGCCGAACAGTACTGGGTCAGCGCACAGAGTGGCCTGCTGTATGCCGCCGAGCGAACCCACAATGGACAAGTTATCTACCGTTTTCAAGCCACGGAGCCAGAACATGATACCCCAGAGGCAGGCTTGTTTCTCCTCCCAGATGCCTCCCCTTTTCCATCGCAGTAAGCCCTACGACACATAGATATACTTACTTAGGAAGGTGTTGTTTATGAACAGCAGTAAAAAAATTCGTCAGCTCACCCGATTGGCCATCTTGGTTGCTATTATCTTCCTACTGGCAAATACCCCATTGGGATATCTCAGCATCGGCCCCATTGCCGCCACCACAGTCCAAATTCCAGTTATCATCGGTGCTTCGTTAATGGGTCCGCTATCTGGTGCCATCCTTGGTTTTTTCTTTGGTTTAAGCGCATTTATTAAAGTATTGACGGTCCCAGGTGCCGATGCCGTTGCTACCGCGATACTCCAGTACTCCCCTCTGACCTATCTCCTCATCTGTATGGTTCCGCGTATTTTGATGGGTTGGCTGTCTGGTCTGTTGGCAAACACAATGAAGAAAATCACTGCTAACAAAAAAAATCACCTCGCCAACAGTATTCTCCGATACGGTGTCACTGGCTTTACTGGCTCGATGCTCAACACCGTTTTTTACCTTGGTTCTCTGTGGTTGGCAGCCAGCGATGTGCTTGCCACCGTCTACAGTATCGACATCAGCGCAGTCGGTGGGATGGTAATGACAGTTGCTATTACCGCAGGCATCCCTGAAGCCATTGTTTCTGCACTGGTGGTTATGACTGTCTGCAAAGCGATGGAAGTTATCTTCCGCCGTCAGCCTGTACCCAAACATTAAAATCACTGACAAACAGCAAAGGGAGTGTTGCCAAGTCCACGCAACACTCCCCTATTTTATTCACTCTATCACGAGGTCCTC
>JAZRID010000321.1:0-6666 GCA_045645125.1 Oscillospiraceae bacterium
GCGTCCAACTGCCCCCACAACTCCTCTTTTCGCGCACTAGCGGCTTCGCTATGCGGGGCGGCAAAGCTCCCTTTTCCTGCCACGGAGTAAACCACACCCTCACTCTCCAATTCTGCATACGCGCGCTGTATCGTATTCGGATTGATGGCCAATTCCATCGCCAAGGCGCGCACTGACGGCAGTTTTTCATCCGCCGCAATCGCCCCTGTCAGAATCAACTTGCGTAATCCATCCTTAATCTGCAAGTAAATGGGTCTGGAATCACGATAATTCAATGTCAACATCTCAGTTCCTCCTTCTCTCTATCGCCGTATCAGAAAGACTACGGACAAAATACCAAGGAGTAGCAAGATGGGGACGAGCAATCCCACAAGACTAAACGCCATACGCTCACCTCCATGATGACAACTGTACTATCCAAATTAGTACAGTTAGTACAGTTATCATACCCTCTCTCCTCTATTTTGTCAAGGTCTATCTTTTCTCTGCTTCCACAGAGGGACACAGTCCGTAATAACATTCGTTCTATATCTCTATCTATAACTCTATCTCTTTCTTATTCTCTTTCTCTATCTCTTTCTTGCTTCCGCTTTGCTTTCGATTTGCTTCGTGTTTGCTTGTATTCTATAGGGTAAAAAAAGAGTGCGCCACGATGCTTCGCAACGCACTCTCGGTATTGACAATAATTACTTGAGGAGTTCTTCCAGTTCACCGATAAGCTCACCGAACAGGGCGAGGGCATCGTTGACGGGCTTGGGGGTACTCATATCCACGCCGGCAATCTTCAGCAGGGACACGGGGTCGGTGGAGCAACCACCGCTGAGGAACTTGAGGTAATCCTGCACAGCTTCCTCGCCGCCCTCCAGAATACGCTTGGACAGAGCCATTGCGGCGGAGAAGCCAGTAGCGTACTGGTAGACATAGAAGTGGCGATAGAAGTGGGGGATGCGTGCCCACTCGATAGCGATTTCCTTATCGACAACAACATCCTCGCCGTAGTAGGCCTTGTTGAGGTCGTAGTAAATCTGCTCCATACGGTCAGCGGTCAGAGGCTCGCCAGTTTCCGCCACACGGCTAATCTCCAGCTCGAACTCAGCGAACATGGTCTGACGATACAGGGTGGTGCGGAACTGCTCCAAGAAGTAGTTAATCAGCACAGCGCGCTGCTTCTTATCGGTGGTGCGCTTGAGCAGGTACTGCATCAGCAGAGCCTCGTTGCAGGTGGAAGCAACTTCCGCCACGAACAGCACATAGTTGGAATACACACCGGGCTGATACTTGTGGCTCAGATAGGAGTGCATCGCGTGACCCATCTCGTGCGCCAAGGTGAACTCGCTGTTGAGGGTGTTCTTGTGGTACAGCAGAACGAAGGGATGGACAGGGGCACCGATGGAGTATGCACCGGAACGCTTGCCCTCGTTCTCATAGACATCCATCCAACGCTGTTCAAAACTGCTCTTGAGAACCTCATGGTACTCCTCGCCCAAAACCTTGGTGGCTTCGAGAACCTCGTCGCGAGCCTGCTCAAAGCTAATCTCATTCTCGGCATCGGGCAGCATGGAGGTATAGATGTCGTACATATGCAGCTCATCCAGACCCATGGTCTTCTTACGCAGGCTCATGTAGCGATGCAGTTTGTCCATATTCTGATGAACGGCCTCAATCAGATTGTGATAGACAGCGGTGGGAACTTCCACGGGTTGCAGGGCACTCTCCAAGCTGTTCTCGTACTTGCGTGCCTTGGCGTAGAAGATATCCTTGCGGACCTGTGCATTCAGCATGGATGCCAAGGTGTTACGGAAACCGCCGTAGACACTGTACAGACCCTTGAACGCATTCTCACGCAGAACGCGGTCCTCGCTCTGCACCAGAGAGATGTAAGAACCGTTGGTCAGGTTGTGCTCCTTACCGTCCTTATCGGTGACCTTGGGGAACTTCATGTCCGCATCGGCAAAGGTGCGGAAGATGTTACCAGCGGCCTGAGAAACCTCGCTGACGGAAGCCATCAGATTCTCCTCCTCGGGAGAGAGGATGTGGGGCTTGTTCAGACGAGCCTTGGTCAGATAACGGCGATACTTCTCCAGTTCGGGCTTCTCAGCGTAGAACTTGTCGAGGGTTTCGTCGCTGATGGCGACCAGTTCGGGGCCTGCGAAAGCACCAGCGCGCCCCAACTGCACCATGAAGTTGGAGCAACGACCCTTCATGGTCTGATAGTCGCTGTTGGTGGTATCCTCATCCAGACGGATGAAAGCATAGATGTTCAGATTGCTCAGGCGGTCGTCAATGGACTCCTCAAAAGCGAGGTACTCGTACAGGGTTTCCGCGCTCTCGCCCAGACGACCCTTGTAGGATGCAATTTTTTCGGGCAGGTCGGCGCAAGCCTCCAGCTCAGCGTACCATGCCTCATCATTGGCATACAGGTCAGCGGTGTTCCAGCAATAGGCGGGGTCCATCTCACTTCTCTTGAGAATCTTAATTTCCTTAGCCATGTAATAAAAATCCTCCATTATGTATTTGGCGCAGTGTGCGCCTTGTCTACCATGATATAGCATACCACAAATCCCAGCATGGGGCAATGTTATCCACACAAACTGACGGAATTTCAGCGAAGTATCTTGAAACGGCGGTGCATTTTTGTCACATTTCACTTCCCCATTCCTCTCAATTCCGTGGTATGATGGGAACAAATTCTGACACGGAGAAATTGCTATGAAATTGATTGTCCCCCACTATTATCCACAATTCCGCTGTATTGCAGACCGCTGTCGCCATAGCTGTTGTATCGGTTGGGAGATTGATGTAGACGAGGAGAGTCTGGCGAAGTATGCCACGCTCCCCGACGCACTGGGCGAAGAAATTCGCGCCAACCTTGTCACCGAGGACGACTGCACCCATTTTCGTCTGGCGGAACACGAACGCTGTCCCTTTCTGAACGAGCAGGGGTTGTGCCGTATGATTCTCGGCTTCGGTGAGGAGGTGCTCTGCCAGATTTGTCGTGACCACCCCCGTTTTGTCAACGAATTTTCCGACCGCACCGAGATGGGGTTGGGCCTGTGCTGTGAGGCGGCGGCGCAATTACTGCTGTCGCAAGACGAACCGTTCTATCTCATTCCCATCGAGGACAACGGGATAGACGAACCACAGGATGCGTACGAGCAGTATCTTCTGGGGTTGCGTGGGCAACTGTTGGGGCTATTGGAGGACGACAGTTGGACATTTGAGGAGCGTTTGACCAATATTCTCGACCTCGTCGGCACGGCACTGCCCGAAAAAAGCATGGCGGAGTGGGCGGATGTCTACCGCGGCTTGGAGCGATTAGACAGCGCATGGGATGCCGTTTTAGACACCCTACCGCAGTCCGATAAGCCACTCGGTATCGAGTGGGACCGCCCTTTTAGTAACCTGACCGCGTATTTCCTCTACCGCCATCTCCCTGCCACGCTCTATGACGGCGATATCGCAGAATACACCGCCTTTTGCGTGTTAAGTGTGCAGATATTGCGCCACCTGTTCGCCGTCGCTCCCCAGCAGGATATGGACACCCTCGTAGAACTGGCACGGCTCTACTCGTCCGAGATTGAGTACTCCACGGAAAATACCGACGCTTTGTTAGCACTGTGCCGTGCATGAATCTATTATTTTATCCCCACAAGTGCCGAAATAACAAATAGGAACTTCTCTTGTTCCTCAGTTATCTACGAAAGGAGAGCGCATATATGAATTTGAATATTGCAAGCGCAGGCGCAGTTCCCTCTGGCACGAGCCTTGCCAATGTCGCACATGGTCTGAGTTTGACCGTGATGAAGAAGGGCATGGAGGCAGAAGAACAACTCGCCACCCAGATGATTCAAAAGATGATGCCCTCCACCCCTGGGAAAGGGCAGTACATCGACCTGTATGTTTGATGGCAAACACAGTGGGGCTACCGCAGGATGAAAAGTCTTGCAGTAGCCCCATCGTTTTTTTATTTATTTTCTATTGTCTGCTGTTTTTTCTTCAGCACTTCGTTCAGTCTATGGGTTCGCCTCTTGATGATAGCGTAAATCACTGCCCAGATTACGAAATAGCTGATGACAAAAATAGCGGAAAACACAAAAATCGGTGTTGTCCCCCAGTCTAGCCAACCATTCAGCAGATAAGTGACCAAATAGCTCCCATATAACACACTGCCGTGTATGAAAATCGCCACCATCAGGGGCAATCGTTCGATTTGGTAGATGACATTCATCCCGCCTGCTACAAAAGCCAGTGCAGACAGCGAAACAATCCCAAGACAGACCTCATGCACCGTCAAGGTTTCCACCACTCCTTGCCGTTGTAACAGCAGATACATGACGGCCAACACCAGCGGACCGAAACCGCTGGCCGTCAAGCCACGGCGGAAAAACTCGAAAACAGTTTGTTTCATATCCCCTCATACCTCTTTCTGATTTCTGCAAAGCATCGTCTGGAAACATACTCCCGATAACCACATTGAAACACCGCATCCACCCCACCGCTGAATACCGCGTCAAACCGCAGAATCCGATGCTCATTCGCAAGGGTCGATTTGTTAATGCGGATAAAATACGAGGGCAAAATATCTTCCAAATCGCGAAGCCTGTCCTGCACCCGATAGTGGTTGCCACTGGTGTCAATGGCAATCACTTTTCTGTTGAGGATGGTAATACACTCGATTTCTTGAAATGTCAATTTTCGCATCTCATCCTCCCCGTACCCCATGATACAGTCCACACCAGAAAAGCTACAGACCAGATTTTCTATCTGCTGTGTCAGAGAGGACGGCGCATGAACGATTGCAATAATTTCTTCTTCTGCGTCCTTGTTGATAATGAGTTTGTATTTCATCGCCTCAAATCCTTACTGTTTTTTCATCTGTCCGAGGAAACAGAACACAGCCACCACTGTTATCAACATACTGTACAGGAGAATCGGCAGAATGTGCGAACCTGCCACCTCGAAATTTCCGTTGCACAACGCTTTTTCCAGTTCTACTGCATGGACAAAGGGGAGTGCATGGGCAACTTTCTCGAAAGCTCCTCCCACCAGTTTCAAATCAAACCACACGCCTGAGAGCCATGCAGAGAGATTGGTTAACAATGCACCGCAAATACCGCCCACCTGCTTTACCCCAAAAATACTACCGCACAAAAGTCCCAGTGCAATATTGAACACAGCCATCGGGATAATTCCGACGATGGCATACACAAGATTGACGCTAACCGTCAGTCCCAACGGAATCGCAAACAGATAGCAAATCACGGTCTGTCCGAGGGCAATGGGTAAAATGGGGAGCATATACCCTATGATATAGTCAACTCCTGTGAGCGGTGTCGTGTACAATCTCTGTAACAGGGCGTTTTCTCGGTCTTTGGCAATCAGCGTTGCAGAAAACAATGTCATAAACGACAGACCAAATACGGTAATACCAGGGGTCAGTGTGTCAATTTCAAACAGATTCACAGGAATATTGGCTTGCATCGCACTGAGAAGCAATAGTAGAACCAACGGAAACCCCAGACCGAACCCAAGATTGATGGGGTCGCGCAAAATCTCTTTGGTACATCGTTTGGCAAAGGTCATCATTCTCATACCGCACCCTCCTTTACAATAGCAACGAACGCAGTTTCAAAGTCGTCTGTTCCAGCCCTCTGGTTCAATTCTTCGACCGTTCCGACTGCAAGAAGACGGCCGTTTTTCATAATACCAATGCGGTCAGAAAGTGCCTCTGCCTCCTCCATGTAATGTGTCGTAAGGATAATCGTTATCTTGCCTTTCAACGAGCGAATTATTTCCCACAGGTCGTGCCTTGCGATGACATCTAAACCGAGTGTCGGTTCATCCAGAAATAGAATTTGAGGTTCACTAATCAATGCCATGGCAATACTCACACGGCGTTGCCAACCGCCAGACAATTTCCCTGCTTTTCTCTGCAAAATGGTATCAAGAGCCAATTGCCCAGAGAGTTCTCTGATTTTTGCTTGCGTTTTTTCTTTTGAAAATCCGTGAATCCCACAGATAAGTTCCAGATTTTCTTTCACAGAGAGGTTCGGTGCAACAGCAGTTTCTTGCGGAGATACCCCAATCAGCCGTTTTACCTGTTCGGGTTCTTTGGTAACACTGTAGCCACCCACAACGGCATCCCCGTCTGTGGGTTTTGTCAGACAGGTCAACATTTTTATTGTCGTGGTCTTTCCTGCTCCGTTGACACCCAACAGGGAAAACAATTCTCCCTGCTGAATTTCTAAATTCAGTTTGTCCACGGCGGTTAGATTTTTGTACCGCTTGACAAGCTCCATGCTTTTTATTGCTTGCATCTGTGGTATCCTCCCTATTGTTTGGTTTTGCAAGTACCATCATAGCAAATAAACATGGGGAAATGTTGCTTTTTGTCTGTTCGGTCGATTCTGATGTCTTATCGGTGAAAGAATAAAACAGGCGATACCCAGTCCCGCAGACCAAGTATCGCCCATTTTTTGTTGTATGCCGTATGGCAACGATTATTCCGTTCGCAATGCCACAACAGGGTCTTTCTTTGCGGCGACACGCGAGGGAATCAGACCAGCCACAAGGGTCAACACAGCACTAATAGCAATCAAGCTCACACCGCCCACCATCGGGAGTGCGGCTTTCAGGCCCTCAATCCCAGTGAAGTGCAACAGAATC
>JAZRID010000322.1:0-13821 GCA_045645125.1 Oscillospiraceae bacterium
CTCACAGAACGACATGGCTACGATCCGACTTCGGTAGTGAGGGAAATGTGGATATGATGCTCCCTCTTGAGAGCTTTACCAACTGATGAAAGGAGATTGCCTGTATGAAAAAGATAAAAGGTTCTGTCATCGCGTTACTCGTCCTCTTTGTGGCTGTGGTGGCGGTGAGTGGTTCGCTCTATACTGTGCGCGAGAATGAGTACGCCTGTGTGGTGCGTTTCTCCAAGATTATTGAAACGGTTGACACCGCAGGATTGCATTTGAAAGTGCCCTTTATCGACAGTGTTAAGAGTTTTTCTAAGGCTGCGATGCTGTACGATATTCCTCCCTCTGAGGTTCTGACCTCCGATAAGCAGAATATGACCGTAGACTGCTATGTTATCTGGCGCATTGAGGACCCCAAGAAGTTTTATCAGACTTTGGGCGGTACTGGTGTGGCAGAACAGCGTCTGGATGCCATTACCTACAATGAGTTGAAGAATGTCATGGGTACCTTGGCACAGGCCGATATCATCAATATGGCGGATGGCGCGGAGCGCAACCAAATTTATAACGGTATTGCCACCGCTGTGGATGAACTGGCACAGACCTACGGCATTGGTGTGGATGATGTCAAAATTAAGCGGTTCGACCTGCCTGAGTCCAACTTGAATGCGGTGTACTCGCGTATGATTTCCGAGCGTAACCAGATGGCGGAGAAGTATACCGCGGATGGTAATTATGAGGCTTCCATTATTCGTAATGATGTGGATAAGCAGGTGAACATTATCATCTCCAATGCCAAGGCACAGGCAGCGATGCTGGAGGCCGAGGGTGAGGCGGAGTATATGCGGATGCTAGCAGAAGCATATGACACCGATGATAAGAAGGAATTCTATGAATTTACGCTGGCACTGGATGCACTGCAAAAGAGTTTGACTGGCAATGAAAAGACAGTGATTCTCGGCGCAGACTCCGCACTGGCACAGATTCTCACCGGTAATCAATAATGTCCTATTTTCGGCGCGTCGGGCACGATTCGGCGCGCTGAAAAATTTTTTCAAAAATTTTTGAAAAAGGTGTTGACAAATGGCTTTTTGTCTGGTAATATATGACCTGTCGCTGAACGGAACGCGCTGGTATAGCTCAGTTGGTAGAGCAGCTGATTTGTAATCAGCAGGTCGGGGGTTCGAGTCCGTCTACCAGCTCCAACCCGTTCCGAAAGCGAGAATTGAATAGGGGAGCGTTCCCGAGTGGCCAAAGGGGGCAGACTGTAAATCTGTTGTCGCTGACTTCGGTGGTTCGAATCCACCCGCTCCCACCAAAAATCCTTCATGCGAAAGCATGGAGGATTTTTACTTATCTGTTCAAAATTTCTGTTGCGCTGAAACTGAAGGAGGTGATTGTTGTTTCTCTGTTTGATAAATTGTTTGCTCAAAAAAGACAAGAAATGATTCCACCGATGTCAGAAATTATTGTGCATCTGTATGGTAAAGGATTAGAAAGTTTCGGTGATGAAGTGGTACGCGTACTGTATTCTACAGATGGCACGAAGCGAATTGTTATTTTGCGTAGCAATCGGGGATTTTACAAAGTTGTGCATGAGAGGATAGAAGTTCTTAGTGAGGAGGAGTGGCAGTATTTTTGCCACGATAAGAGTGGATATCCTGCGTATTGGATACCAGAAAAGGACAGCATTTCTCTCTATGCCTCTGTGGAAACAGCAATTCAAGAACTACAGGCACAGCCAGAAAACAGGATATACTTTGTAAGCGAAAACGAGGGAGCTTTATGAAATTATTAAAAATTGCGCTGTTGCAGATTGCACCGACAGGAGATTTGCTTGGCAATTTGCAAAAGGGCATGGATGCCTGTCGCCGTGCGGCGGCGCAAGGGGCGGATATTGCGCTGTTCCCAGAGATGTGGAGCAACGGATATGCTATCTATGACCGTGCTGAGAGCGAGTGGACGCAGGAGGCGATTGCCCCCGACAGTGACTTTGTTACCGCATTTGGTGCGTTGGCGAAAGAATTGGAGTTGGCGATTGGCATTACCTATCTGGAACGCTGTGCAACAGGGCCGAAAAATTCTTTCGCACTGTTTGACCGCCACGGGATGCGTGTGCTGGACTATGCCAAAGTACATACCTGTGATTTCAGTGTGGAACGCGCCCTGACCCCAGGGGAAGATTTCTTTGTCACACAGTTGGATACGGCGGTTGGTGCGGTGTCGGTCGGTGCGATGATTTGCTATGACCGCGAATTTCCCGAAAGTGCTCGTATTCTAATGCTCCAAGGGGCGGAAGTGATTTTGGTTCCCAACGCCTGCCCCATGGAAATCAATCGTTTGTCGCAGTTGCGTGGCAGAGCCTACGAAAATATGCTTGCCGTTGTGACCTGTAACTATCCAGATTCAGTGCCAGACTGCAACGGCCATTCCAGTGCGTTTGACGGTGTCGCCTATCTGCCCGAGTTGGAAGGCTCGCGTGATATGTGCGTTCTGGAAACGGATGGCGCAGAGGGGATATACCTTGCTGAATTGGACCTTGATATGATACGCGACTATCGGCGCACGGAGGTGCATGGCAATGCGTTCCGCCGCCCCACAAAATATGCACGGCTATTGGAACAGACGGTCACAGAGCCGTTTATCCGCGCCGAGCGCAGAGAATGAGAGGAAATGATGATGACACAACTAGAATGGATTGCACAGGGTGTTGGCATTGTTGCGATGGCGTTTAATATCCTGTCGTTTCAGCAGAAAACACCCAAGCGCGTGATTACTTTTCAGTTCTTTGGCTCGGTGTTGTTTGCCCTGAACTATCTGCTGATGGGCGCACTGGTGGGAATGTGCATGAATGTCGTGGGCATTATGCGTGCCGTTGTGTACTCGAATCGGGAGAAATTCCGTGCCGACCGCGCTTTCTGGCTGATTCTATTTACTGCGCTGTATGTACTGGCGTATATCTTGACATTTACTGTGTTTCAAACACCGTTTACGCTCCGCAGTGCCGTAATTGAGCTGTTGCCTGTGATTGGCATGACTGCTACGACGATTAGCTTCCGCCTACAAAATGCCGCCACTATCCGTAAATTTGGGTTTATTAGCTCCCCCTGCTGGTTGACCTATAACATCGTAAACTTCGCCGTCGGTGGTGCGGTGTGCGAGATTTTTAGCCTCTGTTCGATTATCATTGCCACCATTCGGTATGACTTGCCGAAACGCAAAAAATAAAAAAGCACTCCCGATTGGTAGAGTAACCAAGTCGTGAAGTGCTTTCGCTATTCGCTGTTATTCTTCTTCCATAAGAACTTGGAGCATACGGAGTATCTTTTTCTGCTTCTGTGGGGAGAGGGATTCAATTTTTGCCCAAAGGGTAGAACTCTCAAGTTGTGTTGATACCGCCAAAGAATCTTGCAACAGGGTATTTGTATCAATCTGAAGTTCGTTGGCAATGGCAACCAAGGTATCCAGACTGGGCAGACGAATACCGCACTCAATAGCACTGATATGCTTGAGCGACATATTGACCTGTTGTGCAAGCTCTGCCTGTGTGAGTCCGCGCTGTTGACGGATATCTCTGATGCGACTGCCAACCATTTTTGTATCCAAGCTAATCCCCCCTACTTGACGGTGATACCCTCTTTTAGTAGTATAGCTTTGATATAACATCTGAAAAACTCACAGTCTGACGGTGATACCTACTAAAAGTAGGCGTTTTTCTGCGAAGAATGAAAAATAAGAGTTGACATTTGCGAAAGTGGGAGTTATAATCGCAAAAAATCAACGAGCAAATCTTACAGGAGGTACGACAATGTTCTTCTATTGTGTGAACGCAATGGATAATCAGTCCGTAAAGGGTAATCACCCTTTGAACGGGCTTACATTGTCGTACTCTTTTTGAGATAATCAAACCATAGATTGTTACAAAAGATGCAGTGCAAGCCGAAACGAAAGTTTTTCCGCTTGCACTGTTTTTTATTTTATCAGGAGGTAAGAACATGAACAAAGAAATTGACATCACCGGTGTGGTACTGACAACGGCGCGTCTTACCTTGCGACCCTGGAGAGAATCGGATTTGCACGATTTCTACGAGTATGCAAGTGTGGACGGCGTGGGTCAGATGGCAGGCTGGAATCCCCACCGCACTATCGAGGAGTCCAGAGTAATCCTGTCGCATTTCATCGAGGGGAAACACATCTTTGCACTGGAATACGGTGGCAAGGTCGTTGGTTCGCTGGGTATCGAGGCATACTGCGAGGAGAACTATCCCGAATTGGATGCGTTGCAGGGGAGAGAAATTGGCTATGTGCTGTCCAAAGCGTATTGGGGGCAGGGCTTGATGCCTGAGGCGGTACAGGCGGTGATTACATGGCTGTTTGATGAGGTGAAGCTGGACTTCATCATCGTCGGACATTTTGAGCAAAACAACCAGTCCAGACGCGTGATTGAAAAATGCGGGTTCCAATATATCAAAAGAACGAAGTTTGAAACCCGATATGATACGGTGGAAACATCCGTGGAGTACATTCGGTATCGTCCGAAAGAGGAGGAAGTATCATGTTGACACATCAGGGGACACAACGCATCGAAACCGAACGGTTACTTCTGCGCCGTGCAGTTGCCGAGGATGCACAGACGATGTTTGATAACTGGGCATCGGATGATGCCGTTACGAAGTACCTGACATGGCCGACACACGGGAGTGTGGAAGTTACGAAGATGGTAGTGGGTAGTTGGGTGGAGGGGTACGAACAGGACAACTACTACCAGTGGGTTATCGAACTGAAAGAACTCGGTCAACCTATCGGCTCTATCAGCGTGGTGCGACAAGATGAAGATATCTATATGGCGGAAATTGGCTACTGCATCGGCGCGCGTTGGTGGCATCAGGGGATTACTTCCGAGGCACTGCAAGCGGTGATAGATTTCCTGTTTGCAGAGGTGGGGATGAACCGCATTGCAGCGCGTCACGACCCCAAAACCCCCCACTCTGGCGGTGTGATGAAAAAATGCGGTATGAAGTACGAGGGGACGACCCGTGCATCCGACCGCAATCGTCAGGGTATCTGTGATGCTGCCCACTACGCCATCCTGCGGAGTGAATGGGAGCGTCCGAAGCACTTTATGGACGGCTTTCAGTTTGAGGACGACACTTCACTGGTGCAGGAGATTTACCGCCGCTTTGACGAGAATAGTCGGCTGAACAAGTCCAAGGCCGCGCGCGTGGAGTTTTTCACGACGGTCAAGTGCATCGAGGAATATCTGACCCCAGAAGCGAAGATTTTGGATATTGGTGCAGGGGCAGGAGAGTACAGCTTGTACTTTGCGCGAAAGGGATACCAGGTTTCTGCCTTGGAACTGGCGGATGCGAATATCGAAGCGTTCCGCGCCAAATTGACGGAGAGTGATACGGTGGCACTTGCACAGGGCAACGCACTGGATTTGAGCCGATACGCTGATGATTCCTTTGATGTGGTGTTGCTCTTTGGTCCGCTCTATCATCTGCACAGCGAGGAGGACAAACAGCGGTGCATTGAGGAGGCGAAGCGTGTGTGCAAAGAGGATGGACATATCTTCTTCGCGTTTATCTCGAATGATATGGTGATTCTGACGATGCAACAGGTACAACAGGATTATCTGGTGAATGGTGACTACAATAAGGAAACTTTCCAGTTGGATGATTTCCCATTTGTATTCCACACCGTTGACCGCTGTAGAGAACTTTTGCGGAAAGCAGGGATTCAGATTTGTCGGGAAATCGCTTCGGATGGTGCCAGTGAGTTGTTGCAGGAAACCATCAACGGATTGGATGACGCGTCCTACGAGCAGTATCTGCGCTATCATTTTTATATCTGTGAAAAACCAGAATTTTTGGGCATGACAAACCATCTACTCTTTGTGGGACAAGGAAAATCAGGCGTTTGCTAACCGCTGGTTGACAAAAAGACAGCCTGCGGTAGGTGGATTTTTCGCGATTTGACTGGTATACTGGGGTCGAACAAACAGAGTATCGTATGCGAAAGGAGTGGTTTGTATGACACTGGGACAGCGTATCGCGCAAAAGAGAAAGGAACTGGGGCTGTCACAGGAGGGCTTGGGTATCGAGATTGGCGTGTCCCGACAGTCCATCTATAAATGGGAGGCGGACAGTTCTCTGCCTGAAATCGAAAAACTAATCACGCTCTCACAGCTGTTTGGTGTTTCGGTGGGGTGGCTGTTAGGGGTCGAGGAACCGACACCGCAGGGCGCACCGTCATCGGGGACACAACAGGAGCAAAAAGCGAAGTTGACCGAGGAACAGTTGAAAATGGTGGAGGAGATTGTGTCGCGGTATCTCGCTGCACAACCTGCACCGAAAAAACGGCGCGGTTGGGTGTCCGCTGTGAAAGTGGTGGCACTGATTGCCGTATTCGTGAGCTTGTTCTCACGGCTCGACCAGTTGGACAACCGCTATTCCTCGCTCCAAAATTCTGTTGGAAATATCACCTATACGGTGAATAATCAAATCAATGGCATTTCGAGCCGTGTAGAGGATATTTTGAAGGCGCAAAATTCCCTGACTGCGGAATATGATTCGGAGTTGGCACGGTTGGAACTGGTGGACAATGCGGTGGTGTTCTCCGCATGGGCGGTGCCGAAAACCTATGTCGATGGTATGACGGCGGAGTTTGTGGTAGATACTGCTGGGGAAATTGTCACAGTGCCTGCGGTCATGGAGGTCGGACAGAAATTCGTTGCCGAAGTGACTTGCCCTCTCTCGGACAATATTACCGTTTCCATTGTCTTTGTCCTCCCAGATGGCACGCGCCAGACACAGCTGTTGGATACCTATGACTACCTATACACTGGCTCTTTTCCTGAATTGTCCATCAGGGACCACTTGCATTTCTTCGGTGCAGAGGTGGTGGATGGCAAGCTGACACTGAAAAATCCGTATATCGGTATCAAGTATTTGGGGGCAGGCAAGGGGGGCGCGGAGATTGTCACCCTACAGTTGGGGTTGTTCCGTAATCAAAAATTGGTGGCATGGGCACAACCATGTGAACAGCCAGATACTTTCATTGGTTTTGAGGAGGAGAGTTTTTACCTCTTACCAGATTTGGTATTAGAAAATCTGACAGAGGAAGATGTTCTCGCCATCGCCGCACTGGTGACTGACCAGTACGGACGCGAGTTTATGGCGTTCGATGTCCCCTATGTGGTGAAGTTTGACACCTCATTTGACACGCCCTATCTAACCTACCCCGATGCTGTGGAGTTGGACAGGGACCCAACAAAATGGAGTTTTGATTGAGAAGTTTTTGCTGACAAATGGTGTGAGATGCGGTATAATCCTAAGCAACAACCAAAAAGGAGAGAAACCACCATGAACAAAGAATTTCTCTATTCCATGCTCGATACGATGTCGGTCTCTGGTAACGAGATTGGTTTGCAGAAAAAAGTCATTGCTGAAATGACCCCGTACTGCGATAAAATCGTGACCGATTATACAGGAAATGTCATCAGTATCCTCAACCCCGATGCCACCTTTAAGGTGATGCTTGCTGGCCATATCGATGAGATTGGTCTGATTGTCACCAATATCCAGTCCAACGGTATGCTCCGCGTAGCAAATGCTGGCGGTGTCCGTGCAGGTGTGTACCCTGGTCACAAGGTCGTTGTCCACGGATACGCTAAGACCATCTACGGCGCAGTGGTGCATAATAAGGCGATGACCAAGGGCGACCTGAAGGCTGGCGACCTTATCATCGACATCGGCGCAAAGGACGAGGCGGATGCCCGTCAGTATGTGCAGGAGGGCGATGTTATCCATCTGCATACCTATCACGAGGAATTGCTGAATGGTCTGCTGTGCGCCCGTGCGATTGACGACCGCGGTGGTGCGTTTATCATTCTCGAAGCACTCAAGCGCGCCAAGGAGCGCGGTTGTAAGATTGGTGTGTATGCCGCTACTACGGTCGGTGAGGAAACGACCATGCGGGGCGCACACTGGGCAGGGAGCGCAGTGAATCCCAATGTCGCGATTGCCGTGGATGTGACCTATGCACAGGACTACCCCGGTACCGACCCGAATGAGTCTGGCAATGTGTGTCTGGGCAAGGGACCTGTCATCTGCAACAGCTCTATCGCAAACCGCAAGGTCAATGAGCTTCTCAAGCAGTGCGCCAAGGATAAGGAAATCCCCTATCAAATCGAGTCCTTTGTCGGTCGTACGGGTACGGATGCCGATAAAATTCACTTCGCCAATGCTGGTGTGGTGACGGCTCTGCTCTCCCTGCCCCTGCGTTATATGCACTCCCCTAGTGAGGTGTGCGACTTGCAGGATGTGGAGAACAGCATTGAACTGCTGGCGGAGTTCCTGTGCCGTATTGATGAAACGACTGAACTTGACCCCTTCAAATAAATAAAAAAATGCGTACAGGGAGTGCTGCGATGTTGCAACACTCCCTGCACTATTGAGAAAAGAGAGGAGAAAAGTGAAACGCTTGGTTATGCGGCGTTGCCTTGGTCGCCGTAGTTGCCACGGCCGCCGAAGTAGAAGTCAAAGAAATCATCCAGACTGCCACCGTAGCCATAATAGCCATCGGGGTAGGTCTGCTGTTGTTGGCTCTGCTGGGAAGTAGTTTCAGGTGCATCAGCGGTACTGCCGAATGTCAGTGTCGTGGTGTGAACCTCTTGGTTGCGTACATAGGTGACAGAAACGGTGTCGCCTGCACGGTAGCTCTTACTGAGCGAGTTGATATCACTGCGGTTGGTGATGGTGGTCGTGCCAATCATGGTAATGACATCACCAGCTTGCAGGCCAGCTTGGGCGGCAGGGCCACCCTCCGTCACGCTCTCGATATACACACCAGAGCGGACACCACTGCGCTCACTCTGGCTGTCATAGGCCGCCATAATGCCCAGATAGGGGCGCGTTGTCACCTTGCCGTTTTCCATAATATCGCGAATCATGTAGAGGACATCGTCAATGGGGATGGCGAAGCCCAGACCCTCGACAGATGCGCCAGAGGAAGAACTGGAGTATTTGGCGGACACGATGCCGACCACTTCGCCGTAAGTATTGAACAGGGGACCACCAGAGTTGCCAGAGTTGACGGCGGCACTAATCTGAATCATGTTGAACGGCGTACCGTCTACATTGATTTCACGGTTTAGACAGGACACGATGCCCTCACTGAGGGAGAAAGTTAATTCGCCCAGCGGATTGCCGATGGCAACAATGTCCTCGCCCACCAACAGATTGGAGGACTGCCCAATCACGACACTTTGGAGCGCGGTTTCACCTGGGTCAACTTTCAACACGGCAATGTCGTAGTCCTTTTCGCCACCGATGACCTGTGCCTCGTAGGTTGTGCCGTTGTTGAGCGTGACGCTCACATTGGTACCGCCACTGATAACATGGTAGTTGGTGACGATGTAGCCGTCGGAGGTGATGATAAAGCCAGAGCCAGAACTGGCACTTTGTACGGGTTGCCCGAAGAAGTTGTAGCTGGTGGAGGACACATTGATGCTCACACAGCTGTCAACATTGGCGGCATAAATCTCCGAAAAGCTCAGCTGTTTTCCACCGTCGACTTTTACCGTCGATACATCCGCCTTGGGACGCTCGCTGACAGCAATCTGCGTGGTGGGAATGTTGTTGTCGTTTTTCTTGTCGAAGTAGCGACTGATACCGAGTGCGCCAGTGAGGGCAAGCGTACCGCAGAGAACAAGGGCGACAATGCGATTGGTCCAATTGCGCTTCTTGGGGACATACTCCTCCACAGGAGCGCGGTTCATCGGCTCGCTGTAGTGGTAGGGGGGGCGGTAACTGTAGTGATATTCATATTGGTTCGTTTGGTTCGTATCTTGATTCCTATTGTTTTGATTATCCTGATACATATTGGGGATAACCTCCTTGTGGTTTTGCTTGATTTGCTCTTAGCATATAGGGCAGTTGTGAAGAAAGTATGAAGAAATTATACAGATTTTTTGAACAATACGGAAACAAAATATGACGGTCTGGAATGATTTGCCTTTTCTTCTAAAAATGGTATAATGGGGACGAAGTATGACTGCGAAAGGATGACAATAATGGCACTACAACGATTGGATAAGTTGATTGCCTCCACAGGGAAATATTCTCGGCGCGAAGTGAAGCTGTTTATAAAAGAGGGGCGCGTTCTGGTGGACGGTTTTCCTGCGCGGAGCGCGGAGGATAAAGTAGACCCCTCCGTAAACTGTGTTGAGGTGGACGGTGTGGATATCGGCTATCGGGCGTTTACCTATGTGATGTTACACAAGCCTGCCGGTGTCCTCACGGCAACCGAGGATAAACGACAGAAAACGGTACTGGATTTGCTCAGTGCCGACCTGCGCCGTCAGAACCTCTCCCCAGTGGGGCGACTGGACAAAGATACAGAGGGGTTGCTCCTGCTGACCAACGACGGCGAACTGAATCACCGCCTACTGGCGCCGAAAAGCCATGTGGATAAAGTATACTATGCGGAGTTGGATGCACCGCTCGGAGAGAAGGATGTGAGCGCGTTCGAGGAGGGGATTACCCTCGCGGATGGTACGCAGTGTATGAGCGCAGGATTGACGCTCTTGGAGGATGGAACAAAGGTGCTGATTACTCTGCGTGAGGGGAAATTCCATCAGGTAAAACGAATGACCGCCAGCCGTGGTGCGACCGTTCTGTATCTGAAACGGCTGTCAATGGGGGCACTGCAACTGGATGAATCGCTGGAGCGTGGTGCATACCGCCTTCTGACCGAGGCGGAGATTCAATCCATCGGCGGAAAGTCTTGAAATTCCTTTTCTTTCGCAATCCTCCTACGAATACACCAAAAAAAAGATAGGGTTTTTGGTGAAAAAAGAAAAAATATCTTGCATTATCAAAAAGGACACGCTATAATATAATCCATTGTTACGGCATATTGCACAAACAATTGCAGTGAATTTGTACAATGGAGGGAAACGATATGTCGGGAAGAATCTTTCAAAATGTAGTCCTACAGATTAAGGAGGCCACCGACCGCGTCTTGGGTGTGATTGACGGCGAGGGCGTGGTTATTTCCTGTAGCGATTTGGGACTCATCGGTGCCAAGTGGCTCGAATATGTAGAGGCAATCAATCGCGCAGAGGGCGCGCTGTTGACCATTGACGGGAAGTGCTTCCGCGCATTGAGCGGTTGGGGCTCTCGTTTTGACTATGCAGTATTCGCAATGGGTGAGGATGAAGTCAGCCGAAGCGTATGTGCCATGGCGGTCGTTTCCTTGAGTACCGCAAAGAACTATTACGAGGAAAAGCACGACAGAGGTTCGTTCATTAAGAATATTATCTCGGAAAATATTATGATTAGTGACATCTATCTGCGTGCCAAGGAACTCCATGTCGCGCCTGAGGTGTCCCGTGGCATCTTCTTGGTGCGCCAGTTGGAGGGTACGGATGCCAGTCTGCTGGAACTGATTCAGACGCTGTTCCCCGACCGACAGAGCGACTTCGTCCTGAGCATGGGCGAGAACGATGTGGCATTGATTCGTCAGCTGGGCGATGGGTCTGTCGATAAGGAAGTTCAGCGTATCGCCTCCCTGTTGGAGGAGGAACTGCGGAATAGTGTCGAGGGGCGTGTCGTAGTCGGTATCGGTACTGTGGCCAACCACCTGCGCGACCTCGCAAAGTCCTACAAAGAGGCACAGATTGCCATTGAAGTCGGTAAGGTGTTTGACACGGAGAAATGTGTCATCAACTACGAAAATCTGGGCATTGGTCGCCTGATTTATCAGCTGCCCACCACCCTGTGCGATATGTTCCTGTCGGAAGTGTTTAAGAAGAATCCGATTGACTCGTTGGATGAGGAAACGCTGTATACTATCCATAAATTCTTTGAAAATAACCTCAATGTTTCGGAGACAGCGCGTAAGCTGTTCGTCCACCGTAACACGCTGGTGTACCGTCTGGAGAAGATTAAGAAGCTGACGGGCTTAGACCTGCGTGAGTTTGACGATGCGATTACTTTTAAGGTTGCACTGATGGTCAAGAAGTATCTGGCCAGCCGTGGCATCGAGGCTTGATATGATAGGTAAGGGACTGTTGTAAGTGGAGTTGCAACAGTCCTTTTTACAACACTTCTCTCAAATATTTCCGCGCAGAGGGAGCGAGGGACGCTTGACGAATGTGCGGTTTCTGTGTATGATTGTCCTGTAATCTTTGGAAGTATCTTGTTTTTTGGCAGTTGAGAAACGATGTGGAAATAGTGGAGAACATATAACATGATACGATTGACGAATGTGATAAAAGAATATCCAAGCGGTACGCACGCGCTCAATGGACTGTCATTGGAAATTCAAGATGGTGAGTTTGTCTTTATGGTTGGTCCCTCTGGTAGTGGAAAATCTACGGTTATCCGACTGCTGACAGGCGAGGTGGAGCCGACGGATGGGCGCGTGATGGTCAATGGTTTTTCGTTGCGGAATATCCGCGAGTGGCAGATTCCCCATCTGCGACGCACCATTGGCGTTATTTTTCAAGATTTTCGCCTGATTGAGCAAAAAACTGTATATGACAATATGGTATTTGCCATGCGCGCCGTGGGAGCCAATGGAAAAGAGATTAAAAGGCGTGTCCCCTACTGTCTGGAATTGGTCGGATTGGAAAATAAGGCGACGCGCTTGCCTACGGAGTTGTCTGGCGGTGAGCAACAGCGCGTAGCGATTGCACGCGCCCTGCTGAATAATCCCGATACCATCATTGCAGACGAGCCGACGGGCAACCTCGACCCAGCCCGTTCTTTGGAGATTATGCGCCTGTTGGAGCGTATCAACGAACTGGGCACAACCGTCTTAGTGGTGACGCACGAGCGCGGATTGGTGGACCGATTTGATAAACGAGTGATTACTTTGGAACGCGGCCGCGTAGTCAGCGACGGCAAGGGCTACTACGGGAGGAAGCCTTAATGGGAAATGTTTTTTACTTTATCAAAGAGGGGGCAAAAAACCTCTTTAAGCATGGATTTATGTCCTTTGCAGCGGTCGGTATTACTGTGGCGTGCCTGCTGATTATGGGCACTTTTACACTGGTAGCGGTCAATGCGAACGAGATGCTACAGGAGATGGAGGAGCAGAATCAAATGCTCGCGTTTGTAGAGGAGGGGTACTCTCTCGAACAGGCGATGGCTCTCGAAGCGGACCTGCTCGCTATTGGCAATGTGAAGAATGCGACTTTTATTTCTAATGCCGAGGCGGCGGAGGCGTTCCGCAATCGCTATGAGGGGGATGAACTGTTTCAAGGTCTGCCTGATGACAATTTCCGCCACCGCTTTGCGATTGATTTGAACGATATCGGGTACTTAAAAGAAACTTATGATGCTCTGTTGGAAATAGAGGGGATTGCAGATGTGAATGCCTATGAGGAGGAAGCGGAGGGGTTTATTACCATTCGCAATGTGGCGAGTATTGTGTGTGCCACGCTGATTGCAATTCTCTTTATTGTTTCTGTGTTTATTATTGCTAATACGATTAAGTTGACAACCTTTGACCGCCGCGACGAAATTGCAATTATGAAGATGGTGGGTGCAACGAACGGCTTTATCCGCTGGCCGTTTGTGTATGAGGGATTCCTGCTGGGTCTGTTCTCCGCCATCATCGGCTTTTTCTTGCAGTGGGGTCTGTATGAGGCGGTTGCACAGTCTGTCGCAAGCAATGATACCATCCATTTGATTACCGTCGTACCCTTTGAGAAGATGCGTGATTATGTTGCCATTGTATTCTTGGGGTCTGGTATGTTGATTGGTGTGGGTGGCAGTTTGGCCGCTATCCGTAAATTCTTAAGTCGGAGGCCAAGCGGTCTTAGGA
>JAZRID010000323.1:0-1458 GCA_045645125.1 Oscillospiraceae bacterium
CAAAGAAAGTGGTGATACCACCGACAATCTCTGCGCGGAGGGTACTGCCGCGCTCGGAGATTTTGAAGAATTTATCCATAAAATTCTCCTCCTATTCAGTATTGTGTTCCATCATTTTACACGAAAATACAGGGAAAGAAAACAATCTTTCCGCATATTCAGTCATTTTTGTAAAAGTTGACTGGAATTGTTGGATTTTTTCTTGGATTTTTTTAGGTTTTTGTCATAATCTCGACAAGATAGTACATTTTGTACTTCTCAAGGCAGAAAAAGTGTGATATGCTACCATCGACAGAGATTGGGTGAATTTTTTGGAATATTCCGCAAAAAGAAAGGAGAAACTAAATTATGGGAATTGATACTTCCACTTTGTCTGAGGTTATGACAAAAAGCATCGGCGCAATGACACTGGAACGACTGTTGAGTGGTCTTGTAACCCTCTTAGTCTGCATGATTGTCATGCGCTTACTTACCACTCTCGTCAACCGCATCCTAGCCAAGGTAAAGTGTGACCCCAAGGTGGAGAAATACATCGTTTCCGCCATCAAGGTCCTACTATATGTCTTGGCGGCTCTGGTCGTGGCAGATAGCTTCGGCATCCCTGTCACCTCCCTCATTGCACTGGTCAGTGTGTTCGGACTTGCCCTCTCTCTGGCCGTGCAAGATGTTCTGAGCAATATTGCCAGTGGTCTGGTTATCCTCTTCTCTCGTCCCTTTGATTTGGGGGACTATGTCGGCACTGGTGACGGTGAAGGCACGGTCGCTGAAATCAGCTTGACCCATGTGAAGTTGGATACCCCCGATGGTCAGCGCATTATGCTCCCCACCAGCACGATGGTGGCTGGCAAGATTATCAATTACACGACCCTCGGTGTTCGCCGTGCCAACCACGCCATCGGTGTGTCCTACGACTGTGCGACGGAGGATGTCCGCAAATCTTGTCTGAAAGCCGTATCTCGTGTCAAGGGCGTGTTAAACGACCCTGCACCTGCGGTGGTTATCAGCACCTATGGCGAAAGTGCTATTGAGTACCGTGTCCGTTTCTGGACCAAGACCGAGGACTATTGGGATGCCCATTTCCAGTCCCTCGAGGAGATTCGTCGTTGCTTTGACGAGGACGGTATCGTAATGACTTATAACCATTTGAATGTCCATATTGTAGAAACACCCAAGAAGTGAGGAACCAATCGGTATGCTAGAATTTTCCCCAATCCTGATGAAAGATGCAACGCATCTGTACAAGTACTATCAGCACGCTACCTACCGCCTGTGTGAGTACAGTGTTGGTGTAAAACTGATGTGGCGGAATCACTACAAGAGCGAATATGCCGAGAGCTGTGGCTGTCTGATTGTATTCACCCGAATGGACGATGGTGGGTATGTGTTTAATGTCCCAGTTCCGCTTCCCGATACGGGCGATGTGGACGCGGCCCTCGACCAGATTGACGAGTGGTGCAT
>JAZRID010000324.1:0-1152 GCA_045645125.1 Oscillospiraceae bacterium
GGTGTGTTCCAGATGGAATCGGCAGGCATGACAGGTGTGTGTGTCGGTCTACGACCACAGTCGATTGAAGATTTGACGGCTATTGTGGCACTGTACCGCCCAGGCCCGATGGAATCCATTCCGCGCTTTATCGCCTCGAAACATGACCCATCGCTGATTTCCTATAAACACCCATCACTTGCGCCGATTTTGTCCGTTACCTACGGATGTATCGTGTACCAAGAGCAAGTCATCGAAATTTTCCGCCGTTTGGCAGGGTATTCGTTGGGACAAGCCGACATGGTGCGCCGTGCGATGAGCAAGAAGAAGGCGAAAGACATTGCGCGTGAGCGCGGTGCGTTTGTCCACGGTGACAGCGAGCGTGGGATTGCAGGGTGCGTGGCGAACGGTATCAGTGCAGATATCGCGGAGCAAATTTATGATGAAATTTACGATTTTGCCAACTATGCGTTTAACAAAGCGCACGCGGTCTGCTATGCGGTTGTCGCCTACCAGACGGCATGGTTTAAGTACCACTATCCGCGTGAGTACATGGCATCCCTGCTCACCTCAGTTCTCGATTCCACGGATAAAATTTCGGAGTATATCAACGAATGCCGTACGATGGGGCTTGCGCTGTTGCCTCCGGATGTCAACCGTTCGTTCCCCACTTTCACCGTAGAGAACGAGGGCATCCGCTTCGGATTGGTCGCGATTAAGAATATTGGTCGCGGTGTGATGGAGAGCATGGTGCGCGAGCGCGAAGAACATGGTGCATTCGGCGGATTTCAGGACTTCTGCGAACGGATGTGTCGCTATGACATCAACAAGCGCGCGGTTGAAAACTTGATTCGTGCAGGTGCGTTCGACTGCTTTGGCGTACGGCGCAGTCAGTTGGTAGCGGTGCATGAGAAGTTGATAGATTCCATCCATGATAGCCACCGACAGAATATCGAGGGACAGTTGGACTTTTTCAGTATGAGCAGTGCCACGGTACAGCACCGCAGTGTGGAGTTAGTCCTGCCCGACATCCCTGAATTTCCGATAGGCGAGCGGATGCGACAGGAAAGAGAAGTGACGGGGCTGTATCTCTCAGGGCATCCGATGGATGCGTACCGCACCGAGGCAAAAGCGCGTGGGGCGGTCTATATCAGAAGTCGGAGGCCAAGCGGT
>JAZRID010000325.1:0-2158 GCA_045645125.1 Oscillospiraceae bacterium
AATTACTAAGTTGTCTTCCTAAGACCGCTTGGCCTCCGACTTCATATGGTGTTTCCGTTCCAATCATGCCGTCTACGATATCCGCAATGATGGCATTGGGGGACTCGGTACGCGGATTGTCAGAGGTGACAATCACCGCATCCGCCAATCGTGCGGCAATCCCGCCCATGATGGGACGCTTGGTTTTGTCGCGGTCGCCACCACAGCCAAAGAGCGCAATCACACGCCCTGTTGCAAAGCCACGCACGGCACGGAGTACATTTTCCAGCGCATCGGGTGTATGGGCATAGTCAATTAAAATAGTGTAGTCGCCATCCGTAGGAACGACTTCAACGCGTCCCTTGACATGGGAAGTTTTGGCCAGCACCTCTGCACTCTCCGCCAGAGAAATGCCTCCCGCCTGTGCCGCCGCCAGTACGCCCAGTGTGTTGTACACCATAAAGCCACCGGGGATACCGACCGTGATATGCTGACGCTCCTGTTCCGTGACTGCGTCAAAGGCGATGCCCTGTGCGTGTAACGCAATGTTCTCTGCACGGAGCTTCGCATTGTTTTCTCCAAGGGACACCAGCGGACAGGGTGCATTTTCAATCAATCTATCCGCCCAAGGGTCCTCCGCGTTGTATACGCCCACAGTACACTGTTGGAACAGCAGGGCTTTTGCATCGCAGTACTCCTCCATCGTCTTGTGGAAATCCAGATGGTCCTGCGTCAGATTGGTAAAAATACCGACAGCAAAGCGGATACCTGCCACACGCTTGAGGGTAAGCGCATGGGAGGACACCTCCATTACCACATGCGTACAGCCCTCATCCACCATACGGCGGAACAACCCCTGCAATTCAAAGGACTCAGGTGTGGTGCGCTCGGTGGGCAACACCACATCCCCAATCATATTCTGGTTCGTGCCAATCAGACCAACCTTGGCACCACGGGTCTTTTCAAGAATATCTTTGAGCAGATAAGTCGTGGTCGTCTTGCCATTGGTGCCCGTGACACCCAGCATTGTCATGGATGCGGCAGGGTCGCCATACCAGTTGCGCCCCAATTGTGCCAGAGCCGCACGACTATCCGCCACGACCACACAGGGTGCATCGTCCACTTTTTTTTCGCACAGGACGCACACCGCACCTTTTTGCCGTGCCATCGGAATATAGCGGTGGCCATCTGTTTCGTAGCCAGTCATCGCAACGAACAGTTCGCCCTCTTGGACATTTCTGGAGTCATAGCTCACCCCAGAAATCTCTATTTCTGTATCGACATTGCACTCGATAACTGCAATATCCTGCAACAATTCACTCAGCTTCATGCTTTTCTTCTCCATTCTTCGTCGTTGATTCGCCACAAACGGCAGTACACAGACAGTATCACGCTACTATCCGCATTGTAAACCAGAAAAAGTGCCGAAAATCATGCAAAAAATGCGTAAGATTAGTCCGCCGTTGTCGAACTCTGTCCCATCTGCACAGTAATCACCGTACCAGCTTCTACCTGTGTACCAGGCTCGTGGGACTGGGCAATGACCTTAATGGCATCACCAGATGCACCTGACAGGCGCATAATCAAACCAGCATTGGTCAATTTTTTATTAACTTGCGCGGTGGTCAAACCGAGCAAATTCGGCACCGTACATAGCTCGTTGGATTTCTCCTCGCCCATGTACAGGATAATTTGTGCGCTTGCAGGGACAATCGCACCGCCCACAGGGGTCTGGTCGGTCACAACATCGCCATCACCGACGACGCGGTAACTCTCGTACCCATATTCACGCAGTTTTGCCGCCGCTTCCCCCTCGTTCAGACCCACCACATAGGGAACCGTGCAGTCAGCCGCCGCCAATTCCTCCTCGTCGTACTGGGGTGCAAATCCGAGGTACGGCAGAATATCCGACATCACAACCGATGCCGTAGGTGCAACCATATTACCACCAGACACATAAGTACCTGTGTCACGCGCAGGGGTATCCAGTGTCAACAGCATGATAATCTGCGGGTCATCTGCTGGTGCAAAGCACAGGAAAGAAACAACGACATTACCCGTTTTACCTTGGTCAGCCGTACCTGTCTTACCGCCCATGCGATAGCCAGCCACCTGTCCGTTACGACCTGTACCGTTGGCAACGACCCCCTCGAGAATCCCACGGACAACGGCGGAGGTT
>JAZRID010000326.1:0-1440 GCA_045645125.1 Oscillospiraceae bacterium
CGGGCAATGATATGATGATGAAAATAGAATCTGGTATCGTGGAAACGACACCCCCCTATCGACAACTGGACGGCTATGTTGCGTTCCATAATGTGCAATGGGATTTCAGTTATGTGTATCTGCTCGGTGTGACTGGAAATGTCGGGACTTTTACAGGCGAAAAAATGTTTTTGAAAGACTTCATTACCAGATATCAACAGTTCGGTTTCTCCATCATAGATGAAACCTACGGCTACAACATGACAAAATACTGTGGGTATCTTTTGGCAAATCGCCAGCATTGTGAATGTATCGTCGAAATATACCACGAGGGCGATATGGTGTTTGCAACGGAGGAGTGAGCCCAACCCATCAGAACATACAGCCACAAAAAGAGGTTCAGTATCACCACGCAACAATGATGACACTGAACCTCATTGAATTAGAAAAATCGTAGCAACTGTATGTACTTCGTATTGTCCACTTCTGACATACGCGTACCAAATCTCCGAAACTTGTTGTGTTCACTGGTATAAAAACCTAATAACTTTGGTGTATCTTCACACTCCAAAAATACCACACCACCACCCACATCTCTCTGGATGAGTTTCAATACTTGTAGTGTGTTATCCATCAGCTCGTCCCCACTTAAAGGTCGACCAGTCCTAGGAACTGCGTTCTTTCCAAACTGTGCAATGAGGAAAGCAGACACCAGATAACTGTTGGTTTCCTCATTTAGTTGTGCATATCTACTGAGTTTCTTACGCATCTCACCCGATAAACCGTTGTTTACGATTTCTACTGGCTTATGGGTAATGGTGAAAATAGCGGCTAGTTCACCATTCTCATCCATGACCAAATGCGTCACAGAAATTTTACTCTTAGCAAAACCAAGTGCAGTATTCCGCACAAAATACTCGATTTCCTTATTCTTAGGACAAGAAAAATTGGAGAGGATTTCTTTTAGATTATCCTCCCCAATCGTATCAAGCATATCAAGGATATTGATTATAGAAAAATCATCTCTCATAAAGAAAACCTTTTACTCATTAGTTTTTGGATATCTTTCGCATCTCGTAACACACGAAAAGCAGGTTCAGTGTGCTGTCTTACAGGTTCTTTTTCGGATGACTCCAGTGCTTCAATCAAAACTTTTGCATTTTTCGGGTCACTGATTTTTACATGGGCGAAGATTGTCGATGTTGCCATAACTGTACCTCCTTTCCTTTTATTTAATTATATTATATTCCATCGTGTAGAAAATTACAATACTATTATGGCAAAATAATGTGGGAGTGATTGCATGAAAAACAGCATGATAACGCCGTTGGGTGAGATTCAAGTATATATTGACGGTGTGCTGTCTGCGTATGAAGTCGAGCCATCTGTCTGTGCAACGCGCGCGGTTCGCAACCGTCCCAGTTGGCAACGGATTTGTATTGAACACAAAAGAAAAGAGGG
>JAZRID010000327.1:0-3564 GCA_045645125.1 Oscillospiraceae bacterium
CCTTGCCGACCACGGTGGCCACGACCGCATCCACGGCACGGACTGCCACGAGGATATGACCATTCCGCTTATCATACGGGGCAAATCATTTGCGCCGAACCACACCTTGGAAAACGCAAGTATTCTGGATATCGCCCCCACAGTGGCACAGCTGTTGGAGGTTGCGCCCGACCGTGAGTGGGAGGGAAAGAGCCTGTTGTGATGACACTGCAAAGAAAAAAAGAGAGCAATGCACTTGCGTGGTTTTTTGCTCTAACCTATATGGTCAGTTACATCACGCGCATTAACTACGGCGCAATCATTGCCGAGATGGTGACGGAAACTGGTCTGGCGCGCAGTGAGTTGGCACTGTCGTTGACAGGTAGCTTCATTACCTACGGACTGGGACAGATTGTCAGCGGTCTGTGTGGGGACCGCTTCTCCCCCAAGAAACTGGTTGCCTACGGACTGGGCGCAACCACGGTGATGAACACGCTCATTCCTCTGTGTGCTACCCCCACACAGATGTTGTGGGTCTGGAGTTTGAACGGTTTTGCACAGGCGTTTCTCTGGCCCCCGATGGTCCGATTGATGATTGCCAAACTCTCCGCCGAGGAGTATGACCGCTTGGTGGTGCGCGTATCGTGGGGTAGTTCGTGCGGTACGATTGTCATTTATCTTCTCTCCCCTGTCCTCATTTCTCTCGCTGGCTGGCGGTGTGTGTTCCTGTTCTCCGCCCTATGCGGTGCTTTGATGCTTCTCGTCTGGATGCGCTACTGTCAGGATATCTCCCCCAACCAGAAAACGGACAAATCGGGGCATGTACCGCGCAGGAGCGGTGGTCGTATCCTACTCTCCCCTTTGATGCTGTGCGTGATGCTGACCATCGTGCTACAGGGGATGTTGCGTGACGGTGTCACCACTTGGATGCCATCCTACATTGCACAGACCTATGCCCTCAGCAATCAGACCGCTATTCTCAGCGGTGTGATTTTGCCACTGTTCGGTATCGCCAGTCTACAGGTGACATCCTCCCTTTATCGGAAGCGGTTCTCTAATCCCCTGCTGTGTGCAGGTGTGATTTTTGGTGTTGGCGCGGTGTCCGCCACCGCACTGTGGCTCCTCAACGGCAATGTGGCGATGTTGTCCGTCCTCTGTTCCGCCCTGCTGACGGGCGCGATGCACGGTGTCAACCTCATGCAGACAGGAATTATTCCCTCGTTCTTCCGTAAATACGGCAATGTCGCCACGGTTTCAGGTGTTCTCAACTCCTGTACCTATATCGGCAGTGCCCTCTCCACCTATGGGATTGCGGTGCTGTCGGAAATGATTGGTTGGAGCAATACCATCTTGCTCTGGGCGGTCATCGGCACGGCTGGTACCGCCGTTTGTCTGGTGTCCGTGCGGGCATGGCAACGGCAATTTTCCTAAATTTTTCAAAACCAGGGAACTTTTTTCATGGCACTTCGTCTAAAGAGTAAACGGGTATCCACCCGAACTTTGAACGGAGGTGCAACCATGAAACGAATCACAGCTTTTTTCCTGAGTGTCGCCATAGCCGTATCCCTCGTCGGCTGTGCAAACCGCAACAGCGGTACACCGCAAAACGACCCAACCATCCGTACCGACCAGAACAGCCAAACGAATCCGCATCGACAGGAGAATCCGAACCCCGATAACGGGCAGAGCCACACAACCGACCTGATGGCGAATATCACGGCGCGTGGTATAGAGGTGCAGCCGAACCAAGCCGACGGCTTGCAAGCAGTCACCGACTTCAGTGTTCGCCTTGTCCAGAACAGTTTTGCAGATGACAACAATCTGTTGGTGTCGCCCCTGTCTATCCTGTGCGCGCTCGCTATGACGGCGAACGGTGCGGTGGGAGAAACACGCGCCCAGATGGAAGCTACTTTTGGTCTGTCCATCGAGGAATTGAACTACTATCTCTCTTGGTATGTGTCCACCTTGCCACAGGGCGAGAAGTACAAACTGCATCTCGCCAACTCCATTTGGTTCACGGAGGACAGCCGTTTCAGCCCGAAGCATGATTTTTTGCAGACCAATGCCGACTACTACGGTGCTGATATCTACCGCGCTCCCTTCGATACCTCCACGCTCCAAGATATCAACCAGTGGGTCGAGAAAAAAACCGACGGGATGATTCCGAAAATTTTGAACGCGATTCCTCCCAATGCCATCATGTATCTCATCAACGCGCTCTCGTTTGAGGCACAGTGGTCTACCGTGTATCAGGAACACAATGTTTACCATGATATCTTTACCAAGGAGGACGGCACGGAGCAACAGGTAGAACTGATGTATGCCTTGGAAAGTCATTACCTTTCGGACGAGCGTACTACTGGTTTTATCAAATACTACCGTGGTCAGTCCTACGCCTTTGTCGCACTGTTGCCCAAAGAGGGAATTTCTATTGAAGAATACCTCCGCACGCTAACTGGTGAACAGCTCCGCACACTTTTGGACAATGTACAGCAAACACCCGTCAAAACCGCTATCCCCAAATTTGAAACAGAATACAGCGTAGAGCTGTCCGAGGTATTGACAAATATGGGCATGACGGATGCCTTCCTGCCCCAAAGCGCGGATTTTTCCGCTATGGGAACCTCGACGGATGGCAATATCTATATCAACCGTGTGTTACACAAGACCTTTATTTCCGTTGGGGAACAGGGCACAAAAGCTGGTGCGGTAACGCTCGTAGAACCCACCGACACCGTCGCGATAGAACCGGATAAACGCCAGGAAGTATTCTTGAATCGTCCCTTTGTCTATCTCCTGATTGACTGCGAGAACGGTCTGCCGTTCTTTGTCGGTACAATGCTGGATATGGAAGCCTAACTAGAAAAACCGTGTGTGTTACGACCTCGCAATCGCAACGCACACGGTTCTTATTTTTTATCAATATTTTTCGCCAGAGAATACGCTGTCCACAAATGCAACGCTGTTGTAGGTAGTATCGTCATTCTGCGGCGGTGCGCTCTGTGTTGCGCCACCTTCATGCAGTTTGAACTTGGCAATCTGTGTCTTCATCAGAGCCGCCTGACTTGCCAGCTCCTCACTGGCGGCAGCAGATTCCTCTGCGGTAGCGGAGTTGTTCTGGACAACCGCCGCAATTTGCTCAATACCGTTGCTGATTTGCTTGATTCTACCAGCCTGTTCCTCACTGCCAGCGGCAATCTCACTGATGCGCTCATTGACACGCTGGGTCTTAGCAACGACTTCCTGTAGAGCCTTAGAAGTGCCCTGTGCCACATTCATACCATTCTTAACGGCATTGACGGTGCTACCAATCAGATTGGTGGTGTTCTGTGCCGCCTCCGCACTTTTAGCGGCCAGAGAACGCACCTCGTCTGCGACAACGGCAAAGCCCTTGCCTGCCGTACCTGCGCGTGCCGCCTCAACTGCGGCGTTCAGTGCCAAAATATTGGTCTGGAAGGCAATATCCTCAATGGTCTTGATGATTTTCTCAATCTCAACCGTGGTACGGTTGATTTCTTCCATCGCACCCATGAGCTGTTGCATATACTGGTTGCTCTCCATCACACCCTTACCAGCTTCGTCAGA
>JAZRID010000328.1:0-25752 GCA_045645125.1 Oscillospiraceae bacterium
CGATCCGACTTCGCTGACCTGTTGCGGAAGGCCTCTCACTGGGGGGTAGACGGTGTCATTGTGCAGGACTGGGGTGTTGCCGCTCTCGCCCGAAAGATTGTCCCCGACCTCCCACTCCACGGCAGCACCCAGATGACTGTACACGACCTTGACGGTGTGAAAGCGGCGGCGGACCTCGGCATGAAGTGCGTTGTCCTCAGCCGTGAACTGAGCAAAGCAGATATCCGCTATATCTGCGAGCGCAGTCCCATCGCTATCGAGGTCTTTGCCCACGGTGCGCTGTGTATGTGCTACAGTGGACAGTGTGCCATGAGCGCGCTCATCGGCGGACGCAGTGGCAACCGTGGCACTTGTGCCCAGCCGTGCCGTCTGCCCTACCGTATGGACAATGGAAAGAACGGCTATCCGCTGAGTTTGAAAGATGCCAACCTCGCCACCCATCTACAGGAGTTGGACGAAATGGGGGTATCTATCCTCAAATTGGAGGGACGCATGAAGCGTCCCGAGTATGTCGCGGTCATCACGCGCATCTATTCTGCGCTCCTGCGTGAAAAGCGTCTGCCCACACAGGCGGAACTCACCGAGTTGGAGCGTTCTTTCTCGCGCAGTGGGTTTACCGAGGGATACTGGAACGACCGCCTCGGTCCCAAGATGTTCGGCACACGCGCCGAAAACACGCCCGAACCGACCGCGTTATTTCGCGAGGCAAAAACCGCATATGATAGAGAGGATTTACGGACCATTGGTGTCCACATGGATATGACGCTCCGCGCCGCACAGCCCATCTCCCTCACCGCTACGGACGAGGACGGAAACAGTGTGTGTGTATCGGGTGCAACCCCCGAACCTGCACGGAGCCGTGCCGTAACAGCGGAGGAACTGGAGAACCGCCTTGCTAAGACAGGTGGTACCGTCTACCGTCCCACCGCTGTACACGCTACCGTCGAGGACGGTCTGGCCATCAGCGCAGGTGCAGTCAATGCCCTACGGCGCGATGCCCTCACCGCGCTGGACACCGTGCGCTGTGCAGTTCCTGCGCGTCGGGAGCAGAAAGACGACTTCCACGCACACAACACCCACGTATCGACAACTCCTGCGTTCACGGTATCGCTCCTGCGCGGCGAACAACTGACCCGTGAACTGCTCGCCCTCTCTCCTGCTATCGTCTATCTTCCTGCCGAGCGCATCGAGTCGTTTACCATTCCCACAGATGGGAATACTGAGTTTTGTGTGACGCTACCGCGTATCTGTAAGGATAGAGAGCGCGACCGTCTGCGCGACCTGTTGCGGATAGCAAAAGACAAGGGGTGCGTCAGTGTCGCCATCCATGGACCTGGACAGCTTGCTCTCGTACGCGAGTTGGACTTTTCTGTGGTGCGCGGTGACTTCGGATTAAACCTCTTTAACAGCCGTTCTCTCGATGCCGTACGCAGTTGGGGACTGGACAGTGCAACGCTGTCGTTTGAACTGCGCCATGAACAACTGCGCGACATTAAAAAATGTATCCCCTGTGAGGCGATTGTCTACGGACGACTGCCCCTGATGATTATGGAGAACTGCATCATCGCCAACGAACACGACTGTCAGCCACGCAATCTGCATGGCACTTGTTCTGCGCCCCATGCCCTCACCGACCGACGCGGTGAGCGGTTTCCCGTGGTGTCTGCGTTTGGCTGTCGCAATGAGATTCTCAACGGCAAGACCCTCTATCTCGCCGACAAGAACGAACTGCGCCGTTGTGCGCTGACCTATGCGCGTCTGCGCTTTACCACGGAATCTCCTGCGGCGTGCGTGGCAATACTGGAACAACACCTCGGTCTACAGGAGGCCATTCCCCCCCAAGACCATACACGCGGATTATTCTACCGCGGTGTAGAGTAAAAGCCTTGATTACAAATACTTTCACAGGAAACAGCTATGGAACTTCTGATTCAACCTCTCTCTGACAAAATTGGCGGTGTGATACCGCTCCCCTATTATGCCACCACTGGAGCGGCTGGTCTGGACCTCCACGCCTGTACAGATGGTGACACCGTGATTGCCCCCCATGCGCGCGTCTTTATCCCGACAGGCTTGGCGGTTGCCATCCCAGAGGGCCATGTCGGTATTCTCGCGGTACGCAGTAGCATGGGTGCGAAGCACGGCATCAATCTCGCCAACGGCATTGGTGTCATTGACAGCGACTACCGCGGTCCCCTCCAAGTCACCCTGTACAACACCACTGACACCCCCTACACTGTCCACAGTGGCGACCGCATTGCTCAACTGCTGATTATGCCCGTCGCCCAACCTGCCATCCGTGTGGTGGATGCCCTGCCCGAAACGGAGCGCGGTATCGGCGGGTTTGGCTCGACTGGACGCTAAAAAGGAAGATTTACTATGCCACGATTGATACTTGCCTCCCAATCTCCACGCCGCCGTGCGCTGTTGGAACAGATTGGGGTACCACAATTCGATATTCTTGTTCCCGATGCCGATGAGAGTTACGACCCTACGCTTACCCCACAGGAGATTGTCTGCTCTATCTGCCGTAAGAAAGCCGAGGCCGCGCTGGTTCTCGCCGCTGACCCCGATGCTATTGTCATTACTGCCGACACGATGGTATTTTTAGATGGTATGCGTCTGGGCAAACCTACGGACGAGGCAGATGCCGCCCAGATGTTGCGCTCCCTGTCGGGACGCACGCACACCGTCTGCACGGGTGTCAGTGTTGCGCGTGGGGAACGCATAGAAACACAGGCAGAAACCACCGTCGTGACCTTCCGCACGCTCACCGATGCCGAAATTGCCGCCTATATCGCCAGTGGCGACCCGATGGACAAGGCAGGGTCGTATGGGATTCAGGGAAAACCGGCTCTCTTTGTCAGTGGCATCGAGGGCGACTACTTCAATGTGATGGGTCTGCCCCTGCACCGACTTGGGCAAATGCTGAAACTGTTCGGCATTGACTTATTTGACGAGGGGGCGTTCTCGTGAATCGACTGTTGACCAAATACGGCGTGGTGATACTGTCCATTGCGGTAGTCATTGCCGTGCTGTTGAGTGCGATGACGCTGTTCTCGACCAACAGTGCTGTATTTAACAATATTGTCGGCACAGTCGCCACGCCGTTCCGCACCGTCAGCACGGTCATCTCCAACCATATTGAGGAGTGGGTGCAGTATTTCACTGATTTCGACCGATTGAAACAGGAAAATGCACAGCTGAAGCAGGAACTGGCGGAACTGGAGGACGCGGTGCGACAGGCGGAGTACGATAGCGAGGAAAACAAGCGTCTGCGCGAATTGTTGGACCTCCGTGCCCAACGGCGCGACCTCACCTATGAATCTGCCCTGATTATCGAGCGCGACATCTCCAACTGGTCGAGTGTCTTTACCGTCAACAAGGGCACGATTCACGATATCACCGTGGGCGACTGCGTGATTGACTCCATGGGCAATCTGGTCGGCACAGTGACCGAGGCTGGACTGAACTGGTCTGTCGTGCGGACGATTCTGGACAGTGAGAGCGGTGTCGGGGCGCGTGTGTTTCGCAGTGGCACGGACGGCATCGCCTCTGGCGACTTTTCGCTGATGAGCAACGGTCTGCTCTCCCTCAACTACCTCACCTCGACCTCTGATGTAATGGGCGGTGATTTGATTATTACCTCTGGTCTGGGCAATTACCTCCCTTCCAAGTTGGTGATTGGCTATGTGGAGGAACTTCGTATGAACGATGATGGTCTGTCGCGCTACGCCGTCATTCGCCCCCAGATGAATCTGGACGAATTGACACAAGTCTTTATTGTTACGGACTTTACTATTGTAGACTAAGGGAGGAGTGCCATGCTTCCAAAAAGCTACATCGTTTTTAAGTGGGTGGTGTATGCACTGGCCACGCTTGCCCTGTTTGCTATGCAACATCTTCTGCTCAACCACATCCATATTTTAGATATCACACCGTTCTGCTATCCCATTATCCCTGCGTTGGTGGCATCCTACGAGGGACTGCGGAAAGGCAGTATTTTCGCCTTGGCGACGGGTGTGGTCTGCGATTTACTCATCTTCGGCCCATTCGACGGCTTTTTCACCATCATCTTTGCGCTGATTGGAATTTTGTCTGCGCTGATTAGTGAAAATCTCTTTTCTCCCGGTTGGCTGTGCGGTCTGGTCGTATCCCTCATGGGACTGGGACTGACCCTCGCAGGTCGGTTGACCCTGTTCCTGCTCGCCGGAGAACTGCGCCCCCTGTTGATGGTCCCACAGGCGTTTGTAGAATGTGCCATCTCCCTGCCTGCCCTGTTTGTGGCACTGCCCCTCTATGCGTATATCCATCGGCACTGCGCCGTGGAATATTAAAGGTTTTGACTATGGATAACGAAAAGCAACTGTTACAGCGTTCTCGGATTTTGTTGGGCATTTTCTGTGCCTTTCTGTTCTTCTTTGTGATACTGCTCTACGATGCACAGGTCATCGACCACGAACACTATCTGGCGCGCTCCACCACGCAGGTCACAACCAGTACCACCGTGGAGGCCTCACGCGGTATCCTCGTGGACCGCAACGGCAAGGTTCTGGTGTCCAACCGCGAAATCTATACCATCGACTTCGACCCCTCTCTGGTACACGCCCCTGACGGTGTCGCACAACAGGAGGCCGTCTGTGATGCGCTGTTGCGTCTGATGACGCTGTGCGAAGCGCATGAGGTCACTTGGACGGACACCCTGCCTGTCGAGTTGGGTGAGTACGGCTTTGTGTACACCACCGCGACAACTTCCTCCACGGCGCGCACCCGCTTCCAGAACTATCTGGCAAAGAAGAAGTGGTCGGACAGTGAGTTGACAGCGGAATCACCCATCCCACAGTTGACCACCGCCCTCAAGCTCGAACTCAAGCGCAACACCGACAACCTCTCTGCACCTATCTTGGTGTCCCTCATGCGCGAAGCGTTTGGGGTTCCTGCCACCTACACCGACCAAGAAGCGCGACAAGTGATTGGTGTCCTCTACGAGTTGGAACTGCGCAAGCGCGAAATCACCTACTCCAGCTATACCTTTGCCAAGGATATTGATGTGGAGCTTATTTCCATTCTGACCGACGGCAATTTTGCTGGTGTCACGGTACAATCCGAAACCGTGCGCCAATACCATACTGCCGCCGCCGCGCATATTCTGGGGCGCACCGACGAATTTGACAGCAAAGAGGAGCGCGCCGCCCTCAATGCGCCCTACAATGCCGCGGTAGAGGCTGGCGAGGACACGACCAATCTCCACTACTACCGTGCCGATGACATTGTGGGCAAAACAGGTGTCGAGGCGGCATTTGAATCCTATCTGCGCGGCAAAAACGGCACGCGCCTGATAACCACCAATGCCGAGGGCAAAATCACCAGTGAGCTGTACTCCATCGAACCGCGCCCAGGTGCTACAGTCGCGCTGACCATCGACATTGACTTTCAGGCACAGGTCGAGCAGGCTTTGAAAGAAGCGGTCGAGGCGATGAATGCGGAGGATTTGGCGAACGGTGTCGAAGATGTGGGCAAGCGCGGTGCGGCGGCGGCAGTCGTCAGTGTAGTCGACTCCGATATTCTCGCCCTCGCCTCCTATCCTACCTACGACCCGTCGCGCTACTCCCTCGACTACAACCTCTATGCCGCCGACCCGGGGCAACCATTCTTCAACCGTGCGCTCAACGGCACCTATGCCCCTGGTTCCACCTTTAAGCTCTGCACCAGTGTCGCGGCACTGGAGAGCGATATCATCTCCCCTACGACAAAAATCTTTACACGCGGTAAGTACACCTACTGGAGCGACTATCAACCTGCCTGCTGGATTTACAACCAATACGGCGGTTCCCACGGTAGTATCAATGTGTCCGATGCCATCTACCACTCCTGCAACTACTTTTACTACGAAGTGGGACGGCTCATGGGCATTGAAACCCTCAATGAATACGCCACCGCATTCGGACTGGGGCAACCCACAGGTGTAGAGTTGAACGAGCGCACAGGTATTCTCGATGGCCCTGAGTATCGCTCCCAGATTGAATCCATCTGGGAGGGCGGTACCGTCCTCCAGTGTTCCATCGGACAGGGTTCGAGTTTGTTCAATCCGCTCCAGCTCGCCAACTATGTCGCAACACTGGTGCGCGGTGGGGAGCGATTCTCCGCCCATCTGCTCGACAGCGTGACACTCTCGGACGGCTCTCTCGCCGTTACCAACGACCAGACGGAGCTACTCAGTACGGTGGAGATGTCGCCCGCTACCCTCGCCGCCGTGAAGAAAGGCATGGGCGATTTGGTGGCGACTGGTAGCGTTTCGAAGTATTTCCAAGAGTGTATCGTATCCGCTGGTGCCAAGACAGGTAGTGCCCAGGTCGGTACGGAAGTCGCCAACGGTGTTTTTGTCTGCTTCGCGCCCTTTGAGAACCCTGAAATTGCCGTTGCCATCGTCATCGAACAAGGTGGTAGTGGTAGCGCACTGGCAGCCACGGCGGTCAATATTCTCAACGCCTATTTCGCCCCCAGTGATATCGGCACGGCACTCATCCCCGAGGGTACGCTGTTGCCCTGATTGACAAGGAGTATTTTGTATATGGATTTTCCGATATTTGACGCGCGTGACAGTCGGTATAAACAGCCGTTCGGTGCCGTACCGTGCGGTACCGACATCACGCTCACGCTTCGCCCCCTCGCCTCTGAGGGATTCCAAGGCGGTGCGCTGTTGGTGTATGGCGAATTTGCCGACGAACACCGTACCATTCCCCTCGTGAAGATGGACGGTGACGCAGAGCAAAGCTGTTTTACTGCCTGCTACACCGCCTCCCCCGACCCAGAGTTAATTTGGTACTGCTTCCGCTTCGACCGTGCGGATGGCAGTGCGGTCTATCTAGGCAAAAACGGCTACTGTGGCGAAGGCGAAGCCGTTTGTTGGCAACAGACCGTTTACGATACCACCCACCAGACACCAGATTGGTTCGGACGCGGTGTGACCTATCAGATTTTCCCAGACCGTTTCCACCGCACCGCCGTCCCCGACCCCGACGGCATGACAGGCAATCGCCTTGTCCACCAAGACTGGAACGAGTTGATGGAATATCTGCCCGATGAAAACGGCATTATCCACAACCGCGACTTCTTTGGTGGAAATCTCCGCGGTATTGTGGAGAAGCTGGACTATCTCCAGTCGCTCCATGTGACCACGCTGTACCTCTGTCCCATCTTCGAGGCGGACAGCAACCACCGCTATAATACGGGTGACTACGAGAAGATTGACCCCATGCTCGGTACAGAGGACGACTTCAAGACCCTGTGTAACGAGGCACACCGACGCGGTATGCGCGTTATGCTCGACGGTGTCTTTAACCACACAGGCAACAACAGTCGCTACTTCAACGCACTCGACCAATATCCCACCCTCGGCGCGGCACAGAGCAAGGACAGTCCCTATTACGACTGGTTCCATTTTCACAGCTGGCCCACCAGCTACGATTCCTGGTGGGGTATCCATACCCTACCTGCGGTCAACGAGAACAACAGCGACTACATCAACTATATTATTGAGGGAGAAAACGCCATCATTCGGCGGTGGCTCCGCGCTGGCGCGGATGCGTGGCGGTTGGATGTGGCGGATGAATTGCCCGACGACTTCATTCGGCGGATTCGCACCGTAATGATGCAGGAAAAGGCGGATAGTTTTCTCCTCGGAGAAGTCTGGGAGGACGGTAGCAATAAAATTGCATACAGTCAGCGCAGAAAGTACCTGCTCGGACACGAAACCCATGGCTTGATGAATTACCCATTCCGCGTGGGCATCATCGACTATCTACAGGGCGGTGATGCGCGCCATTTCCGTGATGCGATGGAAACCATTCGTGAAAACTATCCCCCTGCCGCGTTCTATAGCTGTATGAATATGCTCGGCACGCATGACAATCCCCGCATTTTGACCATGCTCGGCACTTTCCCGAACGAAGCACCGCCCACACGCACGGAGCGTGCGGAGTACCGCATGAGTGACGAGGAGCGGTTTCGCGGTTGGCGATTGCTCGGCATCGGTTCTATTATATTGTATGCCTTCCCTGGCTCGCCTACTATCTTCTACGGCGATGAAGTCGGCATGGAGGGCTACGAGGACCCATTTAACCGTGGCACTTTCCCGTGGGGTGCGGAGGATGTCCGTCTGCAACAGCATTTCGCCCAGCTGGGTCAACTGCGTGACGCGCGTAAGTCGATGCAGTCTGGTTCTCTGCGATGGCTCCACGCAGAAGGTCCTGCCCTCGCCTTTGCACGCGAGCAGGACGGTGAAGTAACTGTCGTCGCCACGAATGTGGGCGACCAGTGTGTACTCCTGCATTTGGACTGGGCAGGCGACCTCGCTACGGATGCTCTGACAGGCCAACAATTTTTAAGTCAGAATGGAAAAGTGGCCCTCCAACTCGCCCCGTTGGACGGTGTTCTCCTAATATAATCTCCCGAAAGGCAGAATGTTTCACGTGAAACATTCTGCTTTTTTCTCAATTTTTCCAACTGTCCTGTTGAAAAACAACGCATTTGTGGTATACTACATTCGTATGTGTATATTTAGATACTGGGATATTATACCCAGAAACGGAGGTACCCTGTGGGAAAAATTATAGCTATTGTCAACCAAAAGGGCGGTGTCGGAAAGACGACCACCTGTATCAATCTGGTTGCCGCATTAAAAGAACAAGGAAAGCGTGTGCTGTTGTGCGACTTCGACCCCCAAGCGAATGCCACCTCTGGTATCGGTGTGGATAAGACCGTATCCCGTGGCATCTATGATGTCCTTATCAACGGCATTGACCCCGAGAAGCGTGTTATCGTGACGCGGTACGGCGATGTCCTTCCCTCCTGTAAGGAGTTAGCTGGTGCTGGTATCGAGATGATTGGTATGGAGAACCGCGAAATGCTGTTGCGAAATGCACTGCATCAGCTCTCCACCAACTACGACTACATATTCATCGACTGTCCTCCCTCCCTCGAGCTGTTGACGCTCAATGCCCTGTGTGCGGCGGACAGTGTTATCGTTCCTGTACAGGCGGAGTACTTCGCGTTGGAAGGTCTGAGCGATTTGATGAATACTATCCGCATTGTGCGCCGTTCCCTGAACAAATCTCTCGAACTGGAAGGCGTTTTGCTGACCATGTACGATACGCGCACCAATCTTGCCATGCAAGTGGCCGAGGAAGTTAAGCGGTTCTTCCCCGGCAAGGTCTACTCCACCGTCATCTCTCGCAATGTTCGTCTGAGTGAGGCCCCTAGCCACGGCAAGCCAATCACCGCATACGACCGTACTTCTCGTGGATTCGAGGCGTACACGGCTCTTGCCGAGGAATTTGTCCGCAAGAGCCAGAACACCAACTAACGGAAAGGAGTTGTATATGGCCGCACTGAAACGAGGAATGGGCAAAGGACTTGGCGCACTGTTGGGCGAGGAATTTTCTATGGATACACCTGCCTCCCTCTCTACGCTCCCTGTGTCCCAGATTGAAACCTGCGCTGGACAACCGCGCCGCATCTTTGACGAAGAAAAATTGCAAGAATTGGCGGAGTCTATCCGCGAGCACGGTATTATTCAGCCGTTGACCGTCCGCAAGCTGTCCTCTGGCTACTACCAGATTATCGCAGGGGAACGCCGTTGGCGCGCCGCAAAATTGGCTGGACTGTACGAAGTCCCCGTGAGCATCATCGAGGCGGATGACCGCAAGGCAATGGAGCTTGCCATGATTGAAAACCTCCAGCGTGAGGATTTGAACCCGATGGAAGAAGCTGAGGGCTACCGCTGTCTGGTCGAGCTGTACGACATGACACAGGAACAGGCGGCTCAGCGCGTGGGCAAGTCCCGCAGTGCTGTTGCCAACGCCATGCGCCTGTTACAGCTGAATCAGGACATCCGCCTGTTGGTCGAGAATGAGGACCTCTCCGCTGGTCACGCCAGAGCACTCCTTCCCCTCCCTGCCGACCTCCAGAACGAGGCGGTCAAGTCTATTCTGACCAACGCCCTCTCTGTCCGCCAGACGGAGCAGTTAGTCAAGCGGATGCTTAATCAGCAGGAGAAACCCGAAAAGGAACAAGACCCCTATGCCGTCAACTATGTGGCAGAGGCGGAGCGCGAGCTGTCCACGCGCATCGGCCGCGCCTGTCACATCGCCCACGGCAAGAAGAAAGGCCACATTGAAATCGAGTACTACGGCGTAGACGACCTGAACGACCTGCTCGAAGCTCTGCACACTCTTGGCAAGTAATTTCCCTTTACAAAAGCTATATCACAGATGTTTCCCATTGTGTTTCACGTGAAACACGCGAAAAATGATTAAAATTCTTGGATAAGGAGAAACTATTCTGATGCTGGACATTAAATTTATTCGTGAGAACCCCGAAATCGTAAAAGAGAACATCAAGAAGAAGTTCCAAGATGCCAAGCTCCCTTTGGTTGACAAGGTTATCGAGCTGGATGCTGAGAACCGCGCCGCCATTACCGAGGCCAGTGACCTCCGCGCCCAGCGCAACACCCTGAGCAAGCAGGTCGGTATGCTGATGGGACAGGCAAAGAAGGACCCCTCCAAGTTGGAGGAGGCCGAGGCGGTCAAGGCACAGGTCAAGGCACAGGCCGACCGTCTGGCGGAGCTGGAGAAGCGCGAGGAGGAGTTGGAGCAGGAGATTCGTAAGATTCTGCTGACCATCCCCAACATCATCGACCCCTCCGTGCCCATCGGTGAGAGCGACGAGTGTAATGTCGAAGTGGAACGCTTCGGTGAACCCACCACCCCCGACTTTGAAGTCCCCTACCACACCGCTATCATGGAGCGTTTCAACGGTGTTGACATGGATGCCGCAGGTCGCACCAGTGGTAACGGCTTCTACTATCTGCTCGGTGATATCGCTCGTCTGCACTCCGCAGTTCTCGCCTATGCACGCGACTATATGATTGACCTCGGCTTCACCTACTGCATCCCCCCTTATATGATTCACGGCAATGTGGTCGAGGGTGTGATGAGCCAGACCGACATGGATGCCATGATGTACAAGATTGAGGGCGAGGACCTCTATCTGATTGGTACCAGTGAGCACTCCATGATTGGCCGTTATATCGACCAGATTCTGCCCGAATCTGCCCTGCCCCAAACCCTTACCTCCTACTCCCCCTGCTTCCGCAAGGAAAAGGGCGCACACGGTATCGAGGAGCGCGGTGTGTACCGTATCCACCAGTTCGAGAAGCAGGAGATGATTGTCGTCTGCAAGCCCGAGGAGAGTATGGAGTGGTACGAGAAGATGTGGCGGTACAGTGTGGACCTGTTCCGTTCTCTCGATATCCCTGTACGCCAGTTGGAGTGCTGTAGCGGTGACTTGGCCGATTTGAAGGTCAAGAGCTGTGACATCGAGGCATGGAGCCCCCGTCAGCAGAAGTATTTTGAGGTCTGCTCCTGCTCCAACTTGGGTGATGCCCAGGCACGCCGTCTGAAAATCCGTGTGCGCGGTGAGGATGGCAAGAACTATCTGCCCCACACCTTGAACAACACCGTTGTCGCACCGCCCCGTATGCTCATCGCCTTCCTGGAGAATAACCTGCAGGCCGATGGCAGTGTAAAGATTCCTGTGGCACTCCGCCCCTACATGGGTGGCAAGGAAGTGCTGATTCCCAGTAAGTAATCTTTTGAAAGGAGTTTCCTACTATGAAGTTACTGAAAATTTTGGCCGCTACCGCCGCTGTTGCCAGCGTTATCCCTCTGCGAAACAAAGTCACCAAAAACAGTGGCAGTCTGGAGGCTCTCCTCTGGAAAGCCTCTTGGAGCGTTGACCCCGACTACCAATCCGAGCCCGATGTGCATATCACCGTTGGCTTCAATAATATCTTCCGCAAGGCAGACAAAGAGGAAGAACTGTTTGACGAAGAAGTAGTCGTCGCAGAAGACGAGAGCGTATTCTACGCCGATACCGACCACTGTGATTGCGACTGTGCCGAGGAGACCGCCCCTGTGGTGGAGTCCCCTGTTGCCCCTGTGGTAGAAATGCCTGTTGTCGAACCCCCCGTTGTTGCACCCGTGGAGAAGTGCGACTGCTGCCACTGCAACACCGACACGGAGAACAACGAGGAATAAGTACCCATGAAGAAGTTTTTTGAAGAATTTAAGAAATTTGCCATGCGTGGCAATGTCATCGACCTCGCGGTTGGTGTGGTTGTCGGTGGCGCATTCGGTAAGATTACCACCTCTCTGGTCAACGATATTATCATGCCTGTCGTATCCATGTTGACAGGCGGTGTAAACTTCAGCGACTGGAAGATTATCTTGAAACAGGCAGTTGTCGAAAACGGCGAGGAAATCTCCGCCGCCGTTTCGATTAACTACGGTACATTTATCTCCGTTATCATCGACTTTATCATTCTCGCGTTCGCGGTATTCTGCATGGTGAAGGCCATCAACAGTCTGCATCGGAAGAAAGAAGCCGCACCGCCTCCCCCTCCTGCGCCTCCTGCACCCAGTGCTGAGGAGAAACTGCTCACCGAAATTCGTGACCTGTTGAGGGAGAAACAATGAGAGAAACTCTGACACAGGGATTGCCTGCGTTGGGAGTAGATTTGCAGTACATCGAACCACTGGAGCAGTTTTCTGCTCTGTTGGTGGAAAAAAACAAGGTGATGAACCTCACGGGTATTACCGAACCGCGTGAGGTCGCCACCTTACATCTGCTCGACAGCCTCTCCCTGTTGCCCATCGCCCCTCTGTCGGGGAAAACCATTGTCGATGTCGGCACAGGGGCAGGCTTCCCAGGGGTACCGCTGAAGATTGTCCTGCCAGAGAGCCATATTACCCTGTTGGACAGCTTGAACAAGCGCATCGACTTTCTGCGCGAGAGTTGTGACGCACTGGGGTTGTCCGATGTGGACTGCATCCATGCACGCGCTGAGGAGTTCGGGCACCGCGAGGCCTTTGACTACGCGGTAAGCCGTGCCGTGGCCTCCCTACCCATTCTGTGTGAGCTGTGTCTGCCACTGGTCAAAGTCGGCGGTGCGTTTCTGGCGATGAAATCCAGCCACACCGAGGAGGAGATTCAATCTGCCAAGCCTGCCATTGCCATGCTCGGTGGACGCATCCGCGAGGTGGTCGACTACACTATCCCCACTACGGACATCGTACACCGCGTGGTGTACATCGAAAAAGTCGCCCCCACTGCTAAGAAGTATCCCCGACGCTTCGCGCAGATGAAAAAACAACCGTTGGGGCAATAACCGCTTTTCAGGAGGCATGAGAAACATGGGTCAGACCATCGCCGTCGTTTCTGGCAAAGGAGGAACGGGAAAAACTTCATTCGTCGCCAATGTAGGCATGGCACTTGCACAGTTGGGGTATTCCACCCTCTGTCTGGATTGCGACTTCGGACTGCGGAATCTGGACCTCACACTGTCTATGACAGACCGTGCGATGATGGATTTTACCGATGTACTGCTCGGTTTCTGCTCCCTCTCAGAGGCCATTGTTGCACACCCGACACAGAAGAATCTTTACCTATTGACTGCGCCCACGCGCCTGACGCTCCCCTCGCTCTACCCCAATGCCATGGTAGAGCTGTTTCAGCAGATTTCTGAGCAGTACGACTACTGTTTGGTCGATGCCCCTGCGGGACTGGGCGAGGGCTTTCGTCTGGCGGTCAACGGCGTTGACCGCGCGGTAGTCGTGACCAATACGGATGCTGTCAGTCTGCGCGATGCCCAGCGAACAGTCATGGAACTCTCCCACCTACCGCGTGGTAGAGTGCATCTGGTGGTCAATCGCTGTCGAAAAAAGCTGATGCGCTCCCTGCGTCAGACCCTTGATGACACCATTGATTCCGCTGGTCTGCCCCTGTTGGGGGTCATTCCAGAGGACGACACCGTGATGCTATATGCTGGTCGCGGTATCCCTCTGCTGATGAGCGACAATCGCTACGCGGCGCAGGCCTACCGCAATATTGCCAAACGCATTACAGGTCACCGTACGCCCCTGTTACGGATTCGCTGAACCCACCCAATGGAATAGAAAAAATAATAGAAAGGACAAACGCCAATGTATATCGCCCTGATGGCTCATAATAACAAGAAAGACCTCATGGTTCAATTTTGTTCCGCTTATGCTGGAGTACTTTCCCGACATAATCTGTGCGCTACCAATACGACTGGAAGACTAATTGCCGATGCTACGGGGCTACCCGTCCATCTATTCCTCTCCTGTCAGCACGGCGGTAGCCAACAAATTGGCGCGCGTATTGCCTACAATGAAATGGACATGGTTCTGTTCCTCATCGACCCCAATGACAACTCGATGCAGGAGGACTTGCTGTACATCTCCAAGCTCTGCGACCAGAACAATGTCCCCTATGCTACCAATGTCGCCACCGCAGAAATGCTGATTCTCGGCATGGACCGCGGTGATTTGGACTGGCGCAAGCTGGTCAACCCCAAGTTCAAGTCAAGATAATGGAGGACTTCAGATATGAAGATTACCCCACGGACCCTGTCCGGCTTTATGGAACTGCTCCCTGCACAGCAAATTCTCTTTGAGAACATCAAGGGCATTTTGGAAGAAACTTATGCACTGTACGGCTTCCTGCCGTTGGACACCCCTCTGATTGAGGCCAGTGAGGTCCTGTTGGCCAAGGGCGGTGGCGAAACGGAGAAGCAGATTTACCGTTTCTCCAAAGGCGATGCCGACTTGAGCCTGCGCTTCGATTTGACTGTACCGCTGGCAAAATATGTCGCCCTGCACTATGCTGACCTCGCGTTCCCGTTCCGCCGTTACCAAATCGGCAAGGTCTACCGCGGTGAACGCGCACAGCGCGGTCGTTTCCGTGAGTTCTATCAGGCGGATATCGACATCATCGGTGATGGAAAACTGGATATCACCAACGAAGCTGAAATTCCTGCCATCATCTACCGCACTTTCTCCCGTCTGGGGTTACAGCGTTTCCAAATCCGCGTCAACAACCGCAAGATTCTGAACGGCTTCTATGCCATGCTCAACCTCACAGAAAAGAGCGGTGATATCATGCGTACCGTGGACAAGCTGGACAAGATTGGCGCAGAGAAAGTGAAGGCTCTGCTCGTCAGCGAGGAGATTGGCATTGATGAGCAGAACGCCGATGAGATTCTCAAGTTTATCGCTATCACTGGCACGAACCACGAGGTACTCTCCGCTCTGGAGGGCTACAAGGGCAGAAACGAGCTGTTTGACCTCGGCTTGACCGAGTTGACCACTGTGACACAGCACCTGTCCGCCTTTGGTGTGCCTGAGGAGAACTTCGCCGTTGACCTCACCATCGCCCGTGGTCTGGACTACTACACCGGCACGGTCTATGAAACCACCCTGCTCGACCACCCCGAGATTGGCTCTGTCTGCTCTGGCGGACGCTATGACAACCTCGCGGAGTATTACACCGACCGCCAGTTGCCCGGTGTCGGTATCTCCATCGGTCTGACGCGCCTGTTCTATGTCCTCAATGAGCAGGGTATGTTGAACACCGCGCGCAATATCGCACCAGCCGATGTATTGGTCATCCCCATGACCGAGGACATGAGCCATGCGATTGCCCTCTCCACCCGTCTGCGTGATGCTGGCATCCGTGTCCAGCTGTACACCGAGCAGAAGAAATTCAAGGCAAAGATGAGCTATGCCGATAAGATTGGTGTGCCCTATGCCGTCTTTGTGGGCGAGGACGAAGTGAAAGAAAATGTTGTCGCCTGTAAGGACATGGTCACAGGTGAACAGACTAAGCTGGACTTCGACGCAACCCTCGCACGCATCCGCGACGGTCTTTCCGCCCGTAATGCTGGTAGCGTCATTCGCGAATAACCTTAAACGCCCCCCTTTGCTTATAAGGGGATGCTTACTATAACAAAGGAGTACTTTTTATGCTTCAGAACCGCACCCACACCTGTAATGAACTGCGTATCGAGCACGCAGGACAGAGTGTTCAGCTGAGTGGCTGGATGGAAAATGTCCGCGAAGTCGGTCAGAACCTCGCCTTCGTGATTTTGCGCGATTACTACGGCACAACACAGGTGGTCATCGAAACTGAGGAGATGATGCAGGCTATCTCCTCTCTGCACAAAGAAACCGTCATCGAGGTACAGGGCACTGTACGCGAGCGCAGTAGCAAGAATCCCAACCTCCCCACTGGTGAGATCGAGGTCGTCCCCACCGCCATCAAGGTGCTGGGCACTTGCCAGCACAATGAACTGCCCTTCCAGATTACCCGCAGTCGCGAGGCAGATGAGGCCATCCGTCTGAAGCACCGCTATCTGGATTTGCGTAACCCCGAGGTCAAGAAGAATATCATCCTCCGCTGTCAGGTGGTTGCCTCTATCCGCGCCGCCATGACGGAAAAGGGATTCTTGGAAATCACCACCCCCATTCTGACTGCCTCCTCCCCCGAGGGTGCCCGTGTCTACCTTGTACCTGCGCGCAAGCACCCCGGCAAGTTCTACGCACTGCCTCAGGCACCCCAGCAGTTTAAGCAGTTGTTGATGGCCTCTGGCTTCGACAAGTACTTCCAGATTGCCCCCTGCTTCCGCGATGAGGATGCCCGTGGCGACCGTACCCCCGGCGAGTTCTATCAGCTCGATATGGAGATGGCATTTGCCACACAGGACGATGTCCTCACCACACTGGAAGAAGTGCTGATTCCCATTTTTGAGAAGTTCGGTAAGTACGACCGTGTTTCTACTGGTCCTCTGCGCCGTATCCCCTTCAACGAGGCGATGGAGCGTTACGGTAGCGACAAGCCCGACCTGCGTATTGACCTCGAAGTGCAGGATATCACCGAGGTGGTACAGGGCTGTGGCTTCGGTCCGTTCGACAGCCAGTGCATCAAGGCGGTTGTCGTCCACGACTTCACCGAGGCACGCAAGTGGATTGACAAGCTGTTGGTCGATGTCGAAGTCCAGACTGGCAACAAGGTCTGCTGGGTCAAGGTGGACGAGAACGGTGCCCTCACGGGTGGTATCTCCAAGTTCCTGACCGAGCGTCAGGAGGCCTTTATCAAGGCTCTGGAGCTGAAGCCCGGTAGCTTCGTCTGCATGGCCGCTGGCAAGAAGGCAGCCGCTCAAAAGACCGCTGGTGTGGTTCGTACGATGCTCGGTAAGCGCGTCGCTGGCCACTTTGACGAGAACCAGTATGCGATGTGCTGGATTGTCAACTTCCCCATGTACGAGCAGGACGAGGAAACTGGCGAAGTTGATTTCTGCCACAATCCGTTCTCCATGCCTCAGGGCGGTATGCAGACTCTGCTGGATGCTGAGGGCAATCTGGAGAAGATTCTTGCCATCAATGCCGACCAGTACGACTTGGTTGTCAACGGCTACGAAACTGCCTCTGGTGCTGTCCGTAACCACAGCCCCGAGATTATGATTAAGGCATTCTCGATGGTTGGCCGTGGCGAGGAAGAAGTCAAGAGCAAGTTCCCTGCCATGTACAATGCGTTTACCTACGGCGCACCGCCCCACGCTGGTGCCGCCCCTGGTATCGACCGCATCATTATGCTGTTGGCTGGTGAGGAGTCCATCCGCGAAGTCATCACTTTCCCCATGAACCAGAAAGCACAGGATTTGATGATGGGTGCCCCCTCCGAGGTGACACAGAAGCAGTTGGACGAACTGCACATTGCCATTACCGCCACCGAGGACGAAGAATAAGTGAATCATTTTCAATATGGGGGGAGGAGGCTGTAAGCCTCCTCCTCTTTTCTAACGAAACACATCACGACATACCCAAAGAAAGGGGGCGCATATGAAACAGTTCATCCTTCTCATCCTCTCACTTATGCTACTCCTTTGCGCCTGCGCGAGTATCCCGCCGTCGCCAATCGACGAAACCATTCCAGTACAGGGTAACGAACCGCTGATACCAGAAGTACCAACAGCAACACCACCACAACCTAACCCGAACTCTCTGCCGAAATATGAACCGGAGATCGCCCTGCCGGAGCCGCCTGATCCGAGGGCGGAAACCGTCGAAGCGATCCTCGCCGCCATGACCATTGAGGAAAAAGTCGGACAACTCTTTTTTGTCCGCTGTCCGTCATCCAGTCAAGTGGAGAAGATACAGAAATACCATTTGGGCGGCTACCTGCTTTTTACGCGCGATTTTCAAACCAGCACAGGCGAATGGCTGAGCGAGGAAGAATTTCTCGCAAAAGTCGATGCATGGCAGAACGCAAGCACCATTCCCCTGCTGATTGGCGTGGACGAGGAGGGCGGTACTGTCGCCCGTGCCAGCCGAAACCCCAACCTGTTCCCCGAAAAGCGCAAATCACCCCGTAGTATCTATCGCAACGGCGGTATGGATGCCATCTTGCAGGACACCGTTGCGGTGAACAGCCGCCTGTTGGAGCTTGGCATCAATGTCAACTTCGCGCCCGTGGCGGATATCTCCGTTAATCCAAAGGACTTTATCTATGACCGCACCATTGGTCTGGATGCCGCCGCAACGGCGGATTACATAGCATCTGTCGTGGCACAGATGAACCAATGCCAAGTCGATGTCGAAACCCGTGCCATCGGCTCCGTTTTGAAGCACTTCCCCGGCTATGGAAACAATGTCGACACCCACATCGGTATTGCCGTGGACGAACGCCCCTACGAAGTTTTCACGCAAAGCGAATTTCTTCCCTTTGCCGTAGGCATTCGCGCCGGTGCAGGTGCGGTACTAATCAGCCATAACATTGTTACCTGCATGGATGCCGCACTCCCTGCCTCCCTCTCCGCTGCGGTTCACCACATCCTGCGGCAGGAGCTTGGGTTTCAGGGCGTGATCCTGACGGATGATCTGGCGATGGACGCGGTGAAGTCGTACGCTAAGGACGGCCGCGCCGCCGTTCTCGCCCTGCTGGCAGGAAACAGCATGATCGTCACCACCGATTTTGAAACCCAAATCGGTGAAGTACTTGCCGCACTGGAAAGCGGCGAATTGAGCACCCAAATCATTGATATCGCGGTGCGCTATGTGTTATACTGGAAATATAATCTTGGTCTGTTAGGAGAAACACCATGACTGAAAAGCTATATTACACCGATGCGTTTTTACAGGGATTCAACGCGGTGGTTGTCAGCTGTGAAGCGGAGAAAGACCTCTTTGCTGTGACGCTCGACCGTACCGCTTTCTATCCCGAGGGCGGTGGCCAGCCTGCCGACCACGGTACCCTCAACGATGCCCGTGTTCTCGACACACGCGACCGCAACGGCGAAGTGGTCCACCTGTGTGACAAGCCCCTTACCGTGGGTGAAACGGTATGCGGTGCGATTGACTTTGTGCGTCGCTTCGACTTCATGCAACAGCACAGTGGCGAACATATCGTTAGCGGTATCATCTGTGAAAAGTTCCACTGCGACAATGTGGGATTTCATATGGGACGCGACACTGTGACCATCGACTTCAACGCCGATATCACCGCGGAGGACTTGCACGAAATCGAACAGCGCGCCAACCGCTACATTCAGCAGAACCACACGATTTCTGTCACTTACCCCTCGCCAGAGGAACTAGCCGAACTGCCCTACCGCAGTAAAAAGGAGCTGACAGGTGCAGTACGCATTGTCGCATTTCCTGGGGCGGATTGTTGCGCCTGTTGCGGTACACATGTCAACAGCAGTGGGCAGGTCGGTCTGGTCAAGCTGTTGAGCGTGACTAAGTTCCGTGAGGGTGTCCGCATTGAGATGCTCGCTGGCAACCGTGCGCTCGCCCACTACACCACGATTCTGGAACAGAACACGCGCATTTCGCAGGCACTGTCCGCCAAGCCTCACGAAACCGCGGTAGCGGTGGAGCGTCTACAGGCACAGATTTCTGCATTACAGGGGCGTGTAGCCGCCTTAGAGAGTGCTGACCGTGCGCGTAAGGCAACGGCGTATGCTGGGACAGGCAATGTCCTGCTCATTGAGGATGAGATGAGTGCGGATTCCGTACGAAAGCTGGCAGATGCCATTTTGGAGCAGTGTGGTGGACGCTGTGCGGTTTTTGCTGGTGCGGATGGCAATTACAAGTACGCCATCGGGGAAAAGGACGGCGACCTCCGTGCGTTGGTCAAGGAATTAAACGGCGCATTGAACGGCCGTGGTGGTGGAAAGCCGAATTTTGCCCAAGGCAGTGCGGTCTGCACCGAGGCACAAATTCGCGCCTTCTTTGCGGACAAGTAAAGGGCAGGGCAACGCTATGAAATATATATCACAGGCACTCATCATTGCCACTGTAACTTTCACCGCAGAGCTACTCAAATTCGTCATTCCCCTCCCCATCCCTGCCAGTATTTACGGACTGCTTCTCCTCTTTACGCTCCTCAAAACTGGGATTCTGAAACTCTCCCAAGTGGAAGATGTCGGCGGTCTGCTCTTGGAGTTAATGCCGTTGTTGCTCGTACCCACCAGTGTATCCTTTATCAATGCTATGGATGCCGTGCGTGATATGCTCTTCCCTGTTCTGCTCAGTGGTCTGGTGGGAACGATGCTCGTCATGTTCGTTACAGGTCGTGTGACCCAGTGGCGCATCCGCAAGAGAGAGGGGGCGCAGAAGAAATGATTGCTTTTCTCGCAGAGAGTGCCTATTTCGGACTCTTTCTGACACTTGCGATGTTCTATCTCGCCCGTGCCATCAATAAAAAAGCAAAGCGCGAGGTGTGCAATCCTCTGCTCTTTGCTTCCGTCAGTATTCTGGTGCTTCTACTCGTCTTTTCCATTCCCTATGAAAGCTATGCCACGGGAGCCAATCACATTGATATGCTCCTCACCCCTGCCACCATCTGCTTGGCGATTCCCCTCTATCGACAGTACACGCTCCTCAAGGAGAATGCTGGTGCGGTCTTGGCAGGTTGTACCGCTGGTGTCATCGCCCATATGATGGCCTGTGCGGTGCTGTTGGTGGTCTTTCAGATGGACAGCGCGGCATTTGCCACCATTCTGCCGAAGTCGATTACCACGGCGATTGGCAAGAGTTTGAGTGCGGAGTTGGGTGGCTATCCTGCCATCACGATGGCGACCATTATGCTCACAGGGCAGTTCGGCGCAGTCGCGTCCCCTGCTCTGCTCAAATGGTTCGGCGTGAAACATCCGCTTGCACAGGGGCTGGCGATTGGTACCGCCTCCCATGCGGCAGGTACTTCCCGTGCAGTCGAATTGGGCGACATCCAAGGTGCAGCCAGTAGCCTCGCCATTGTTGTGACGGGTCTGCTCACCGTCATCGCCGCCCCCTTGATGATGTTGCTTGTGAGGTAACCCACACAAGTCCACATCCCTTTTTGTATTGCATTTTGTAACACATCGCTGTATACTATAAGGGGATAGGAGATGATACAAATGCAATTTTCGTGGGATGAAAATAAAGAAAAAATCAACATCGTCAAACACGGTATAGATTTCAGCACGGCGGCATATGTTTTTCAAGATGAAAATAGAATAGAGTTCTATGACGATGCACATTCTGAATACGAGGACCGATACATCACCATTGGACAAGTCAATGGCATTCCCATCGTGATTATGGTTGTATACACAGAGCGAGGAAATACCATCCGACTCATATCCGCACGAAAAGCTACGCCACAAGAAAGGAAGATGTATTATGATTGTCCGTAAAGAAATTGACCTCAATGCGCCGTTGACAGCATCGCAAATGGAAATGCTCAACGCTTTGGAATCCCGTCCCGTCACGCCTGATGAGGATTGTCCTGCGCTAACGCCTGAACAGTTGGCACAATTTCGGAGAATTTCTGCCGAGAACAGAGAGGAACGCTGTAAGCAGACTGTTACTTTGCGTCTTTCTCCGCAGGCTCTCCGTAAAGCCAAATCCCTCGGCAAAGGGTATACATCGGTTCTCAGCCGTATTTTAGAAAGTGCCCTCGAAAATCCAGAAATCATCAGACAAAACTTATAAAAATCTCCCCAAAAAACCAACAAGACTCCCCTTACCATAAGGGGAGCCTTTTTTCTGCTATTTTAAGATATTCTATTTTGGCATATATTCTGCTGTATTCCGTCTGTTTGTGATAGTATAGTTAAAATACGAAATGGGGGAAAATGCCATGATAACAGTTTGCAAGGGACAAGTCATTATCAATACAGAAAATGAATTATTTCAGAAATTTTCCTACATCGCCCAATATGACGGACAAACTGTAGAGGAAGAAATGAAGGAAATGATAAAAGCGTGGGTACGGGCATTTGAAGAATGTGAAGGTGTCATCTATGTGAAGTCCAACAAATATCCTTGATTGCGTCAAAACTGCGTCATTTTTCCTATTCAGAATACCATGACGCTATGATGATGTCAAGAATAAGTCGGGGAGGTTATCAATATGACACAGGAACTGGCGCGATTTACCTTGCGTGTTCCCAAGGAATTGTTGGCGAAATTCGGCTATATCGCAGAGTACGAGGGTAGAACGAAGAATAAAGAACTGGAACAGATGATGAAAGCGAGAATCCTCGCCTTTGAGCAGGAACACGGCACAATCCCCGACCAATAACGGATATGAAAAAATGACAGGAAACGACCGCACTTGGTTATCTCCTGTCATTTTTGTTATTTTGTTTTTAACGCTGGATACAGGAACTCATTTCTCCAGTAGTATTGCAGGTAGTGGAAGTTGCGGAGCTGTTCGCTCTGCTCTGCGGATAACTCCCCTGCGGTACACAACTGGTCATCGACCAACAGAAAATCGTTTGTCGTAATGACGGGGAGCGACTGCATCAGCTCGTCCATCGCCTGCATATAGGCTGGTCCCTCCCAACCGCACTGTTCAAAGACAAGATTCATCAAATAGTGTGGCGAAATGGTCGGACCTTTTCCTAGGAAATCATTTTCCAACTGCTTTTTCGCGGCATCGTTCGCCCAGATGAGGTAGTCTGTTTCAAATCGGGTGCGGAAACTCTCGCGCTCCGTAATATCCACATCTACCCCCATCTCCTCATAAAACACATTGCCATCGCCCATCCACGGCAGATGGTCAGTAAACACTACGAGAACCACTGGCTCCTCCTCTGCCCGCAACTGTTCGACCAGTTGTAACAGCTGGGTATCGCCGTCCATAATCTCAAACATATAGTTGTCCATCGCATTCTTACACGCCTGCGTGTAGTTTCCTTTGAGATACTGCTTATCACTGATAGACGCATCCGTATAGTACGGGCCATGGCTCTGCATATTCAGATTAAACGAGAAGTAGGGCTTCCCTGTCGCCTTATTTTTCACGAAATCATTGTAAATCTCGCTGTACAGCACACTGTCACGCACATAAAACGCGCCAGACAGGTTCTCATAATCCCCCTCAAGAAAGCGGTAGTTCTCATATCCCATGAACGGGTTAATCTCGTCGCGGTTATAGAACCAACTGTAATAGGGGTGACTGCCCTCTATGGTGTACCCCTGCCCACGCAGATACCAGAGGTAGGAGTTGGTGTAGGTGCGGAAATTGTGGTGGTCGCCCAGACCTGTGAGGAAGCTACGCTCGCTGTCAATCGTACCACCTGCAAAGATATTCGTTAGCAGTGTCCCTGTATAGCTCTCCGCCTGTAGTGCGTGATAGCGGTCATACCCACGCACATCTAACCCTTGGATTTTATAGCGTGAGAAATCCACATACGCCTCGCGCATAATGGTAATCAAGTTGACTTTTTTCTCCTCTGGGATATCCGCATCGGTATACGCGGAAAGCAGTTCCTCCGCCTGTCCCTTGGTGTAGCCATCGGGTCGGGAAAATACCGACTCCCCGATACTATAGACAAAGGGATATAGACAGCCGTGTGCAACATAGTTTTGCGTCTGGTTCCATTCGTTCAGGTACTCGTAATTTCGCACCTCGTTATAGCTGTCCTCGTCACAGCACACGGTAAAGACCGCCACACCACTGACAACCGCCACCAGCAACAGCGCAAGGCGCAGTTTCCACGCCTTCACCGCACCGCGTGCAAACACGCCTAACACGACCGTTCCTGCTAACAGACAGGCAAACGCAAGTGCAATACGGTTATCAATGTAAATCGCGTAGTAATCCCCACCTGCCATCATGCCTGCCTCACGCAGAATGAGCAAATCTTCAAAAATCAGTGGGTCGTCGCGGTACAGCAGTTTGAAGAAATTTCCCAAACTCAGGGCGAGTACCGAGGCACCGCCCAGCAGAAACGCGAGCCATCCACGCCCCAAGATAGCGTAGAGCGTAAAAATCAGCCAGACGGCAGGCAGAATATTCCACACCACCAAGAACGGCGAAGCGAGATAGCCAAGAAACACCTCACTGGGGTATGTGGCATAGGCAAATTTCAGGGTGATGTAGCCAATCAGGGACGCACCGCCCAACAACAGGAGCAGTCGCCACAACCAGTATGTCACCATTTGCCACGGCTTTCCACATTTCTCTGTGGTTTTGTGGAAAAGATAAAAAGAATCTAATTGGTTATAAAAGGGGTTTTTCATGGTATCACCTCAAGTAGACGGATATGGTACAAGCCACTATTACTCTACCACTTCGGTCTACATATGTCAACCTTTATCGTTTTTTGCAACAAACAAGGGAGTGCTAATGCACTCCCTTACATTTTATCCACATTTGTACCTTGTTTTGTGGAAAACTTTTTGGTTTTAGAACACCAGACGAGCCTCAATCCAGTCTTTCAGCTCGCTGATGGGCACGCGCACCTGACTCATGCTGTCGCGCTCGCGGATGGTAACAGCATGGTCGGCCTCGATACCCTTTTCTGCGTCACCCACGGTATCGAAGTCAACGGTGATGCAGAAGGGCGTACCAATCTCGTCCTCACGGCGATAACGCTTACCGATAGAGCCAGCGTCGTCGAAGTCGACCATGAAGTGCTTGGACAGCTCGTTATAAATCTCCAAGCCCTTATCACTCAGCTCCTTGGACAGGGGCAGAACGGCGCACTTGAACGGTGCGAGAGCAGGATGCAGGCGCAGGACGGTGCGGACATCGTTCTTTTCGGCATCGACCACTTCCTCGTCATACGCATCGCAGAGAAACGCGAGGAAGCTACGCTCGACACCCAGAGAGGGCTCGATGACATAGGGGATATACTCGACCTTGTCCTTGCCCTCGCCCTCACGGTAGACCAGCTTCTGGCCAGAGGTGTTCTGGTGCTGGGTCAGGTCGTAGTCGGTACGGTCAGCAACGCCCCACAGCTCACCCCAGCCGAAGGGGAACAGGAACTCGAAATCGGTAGTGGCCTTGGAGTAGAAGCACAGCTCGTCGGCATCGTGGTCACGCAGACGCAGGTTCTCCGCCTTCATGCCCAGGCTCAGCAGCCAGTCGCGGCAGAAGCTGCGCCAGTAGTTGAACCACTCCAGATCGGTGCCGGGCTTGCAGAAGAACTCCAGCTCCATCTGCTCAAACTCACGCACACGGAAGATAAACTGACCGGGGGTGATCTCGTTACGGAAGGACTTACCGATCTGGCCGATACCAAAGGGCAGCTTCTTGCGGGTGGTGCGCTGGACGTTATTGAAGTTGACAAAGATACCCTGTGCGGTTTCGGGGCGCAGATAGACGGTATTCTTGGCATCCTCGGTGACACCTTGGAAAGTCTTGAACATCAGGTTGAACTGACGGATATCGGTGAAGTTGTGCTTACCACAAGTGGGGCAGGGAATATTGTGCTCCTCGACAAAGGCTTTCATCTCGTCCTGCGTGAAAGCATCAATGGGCTTGGGGAGGGTAAAGTTGTTCTCAGCGCACCAGTCCTCAATGACCTTATCGGCGCGGAAACGCTCCTTACACTCACGG
>JAZRID010000329.1:0-2378 GCA_045645125.1 Oscillospiraceae bacterium
TGCTGAAACGCTGGGTAGCAAAAATACCGAATGGAGAAAGCACGCCACTGTTACCTACAACAAGCTCTTGGGGCAGTTCACCGTTACTATCAACGACGCATGGCTGAAAAACCGCGTGGAGAACACTTCCACATGGGGAACACCAGACCGTAGCTTTGTGAATATCTTTGAAGCAACGCTCAACAGTAAGAGTGTGACCGTCACGCGCAAGCTGGAGGACGGTTCCCGCTATGTGGATAAACAGGCGACAGCAGCGGCGCAGGAGAAACAGGAAAAGATTAGAGCAGAGTTCCAACGCTGGATTTGGGACGACGAGAAGCGCAAGGAAACTCTCGCACGGCTCTACAACGACACATTTAACAACTATGTCACGCCACAGTACGACGGAAGCAATCTGACCGTCAACGGTAGCAACGCAGAAAAGCCCCTGCGTCCCCACCAGAAGAACGCGGTACAGCGTATTATCAACAGCGGCGGTAATACTTTATTGGCTCATAAGGTTGGCGCAGGCAAAACCTACGAGATGGCAGCGGCGGCTATGAAGATGCGTCAGCTGGGTATCGTGAAAAAGCCCATGTTTGTTGTTCCAAAGTCTCTGGTATCGCAGTGGGGCAGAGAGTTCCTTGACTTCTTCCCAGCAGCGAAGGTTCTTGTGCTGGGCGAGAAGGACTTTAGCGCAGCGAACCGCAAGCTGTTTGCCAACCGCATCGCCACTGGCGACTATGACGCAGTTATTCTCTCGCAGGAGCAGTTCAAGGCTGTGCCTATGAGCGTCGAGAATCAGGAGGCATTCTATCAGGACCAGATTACTGCACTGGAACTGACCATGGCGGAGACTGCACGCAACAACGGCAAGCGCGACCCCTCCATCAAGCAGATGGAGCGCAGTAAAAAGAGCTTTGAAGCGAAGCTCAAGAAGCTGGGCGACATGAAAAAGGACGAGGACAATATCGACTTTGAGCAGTTGGGTGTAGATGCGCTGTTCGTAGACGAGGCGCACAGCTACAAAAATTTGTTCTACAGCACCAACATGAACAATGTTTCTGGCCTTGGAAACAAAGACGGTAGCCAAAAAGCCTTTGACCTCTACATGAAGGTGCGCCACCTCCAGAGCGTAAACGGTGGGCGCGGTATCGTCTTTGCCACCGCTACCCCTGTGATGAACAGCATGAGCGAAATGTACATCATGCAGAGATACCTACAGAGTGACCTGCTGGAGGCTCGTGGGTTGCACAGCTTTGATGCATGGGCAAGTCAGTTTGGTGAAGTGCGTACCGTTCTGGAGATGAACCCTAGCGGCAAGGGATTCCGACAGAAACAGAGTTTCTCCCGCTTCAAGAATCTGGCTGAGCTTCAGCAGATGTTCCGCGCCTTTGCCGATGTGCTGACCGATATCCCTGGCTTGCAAATTCCTGCAATGAAGGACGGCAAGCGTATTATCGTTGAAAGCGACCCCTCTGCATTTCAGCTTGACTTTATTGAGAGACTGGCAGAGCGTGCCGACGCAATCAAGAACCGCAAGGTTGACCCCAAGGACGATAATATGCTGAAAGTAACCAGCGAGGGACGCAAGCTTTCCTACACACAGCGCATGATTGACCCCACTCTCCCGTACGAGGACGGGAATAAGATTATGAAGTGCGCCGATAATGTGGTGCGTATTTGGAAGGAAAGCGCGAGCACAAAGGGAACGCAGTTGATTTTCTGCGACCTGTCCACGCCGAAGGGGAGCGCAAACACGGAAAGCAGTGTGGAACCCGATGTGGATATTGAGGATATTTCCATCTATGACGATATCCGCAATATGCTGATTGGTGCTGGCATCCCTGCCAAGGAGATTGCGTTTATCCACAACGCAAACACCAACGAGAAGAAAACCAAGCTGTTCAAGGATGTGAACGAGGGCAAGGTGCGCGTGCTGATTGGCTCCACTGGTAAGATGGGCGTGGGTATGAACGCACAGAAGCGCATTGTTGCACTGCACCATCTGGACGCGCCGTGGAGACCAGGCGATATCGAACAGCGCGAAGGACGAGCACTGCGACAGGGCAACATGAATGAAGAAGTTGGCATGTATGTGTATGTCACCAAGCAGACTTTTGATAGCCGTATGTGGGACAACCTGCAACGCAAGGCTTCCTTTATCCATCAGGTTATGGCTGGCGACCTGACCGCACGAGAGAGCGACGGTGACGGTGATTTTGCATTGTCCGCTGCTGAGATTAAGGCGATTTCCTCGGGCAATCCTCTTATTATGGAGCAGTTTGAGGTAGCCGCAGAACTTTCCAAGTTGGAGAATCTGGAACGCGCCCACGCCAAGGAAGTATCTAACGCGAAGAAGCGCATTGAGAAGGCCAAGCTGGAGATTGTCAACGATG
>JAZRID010000330.1:0-4100 GCA_045645125.1 Oscillospiraceae bacterium
CTGTAGATTCAGCAGAAGCATTTACCTTTTGATACCTTTCGTGTATAATAGACGCATCATACAGCAAGGAGGAAAACCCCCATGATTTTTTCCAGACTCAGCGCAAGTGATTGCGCCTACCCTGCCGCCATCCGCAACGCACTCGACTATCTGCGTACCACAGATTTAATGGCACTCGAACCAGGCAAATACCCCATCGACGGCGACAAGATGTTCGCCAATTTGATGGATATGACCACCCACGGCTTCGAGGGTTCTCACCCCGAGGTACACCAGAAGTATATCGACCTCATGTATTGGCCCGAGGGTGGCGAAAAAATCGGTGTCGCGCCCTATCTCGGCACAGAGGCCATCTGTGAGGCACACCCCGAAAACGACATTGCCTTACTGGAGAATGTCGCAAACGAGAGTATTCTGGTGGCTACTGCAGGCTGTTTCGGTGTATTCTTCCCGTGGGATGCCCACCGCCCCGCCCTTTATCTCGGTGACGGTCCTGCCACCAGCAGAAAGTGCGTCATCAAAATCAGCATGGAACTGCTCGAAGAAGCATAAAATACAAAAAAGGAGTGCTACCGTTAGACTACCCCAGTTTGGACGGGAACACTCCTTTTGATTTAGTTTATGGGATTAGGCGAGGAACTTGTCGTTTGCCTCACGAATCATTTCCACGCACTTAGTAGCGATGGACAGGTCGGCCTCGACCAGATTGAACAGAGGTTCACGCACACCACCCAAATCGGGACCATTCATCTGGCGGATAATCTCCTTGATCATGCCGTACATATTGCCCTGACCAGAGCACATGGCATAGATGATATGGCAGCAGGTGTCCTGAATCTCGCGGGCCTCTGCAATGCGGTTCTCGCGCACCAAGTTAAAAATCTTAATGTACAGCTCAGGCATCGCGGCATAAGTACCGCCAATACCGCCGATAGCACCAGCCACCAGACCGCTCAACAACTGCTCATCGGGGCCGTTAAACACGATAGCACCCTCGTCGCGCCACATCTCAATATCCTGAATGGGCATGGAGGAGTTCTTGACACCGATGACGCGAGGATTCTCCAGCATCGTCTTCAGCAGACCGCTGGTCAGGGACACACCAGCCAACTGGGGGATGTTGTAGATAATAAAGTCGGTGTTCGGTGCGGCAGAGGAAATATCATTCCAATACTTCGCGATGGCATGGGGGGGCAGTTTGAAGTAGATGGGAGGAATCGCGGCGATAGCATCGACACCCAGACTTTCCGCATGGGCGGCCAGAGCCATCGAATCCGCAGTATTGTTGCAGGCAACATGGGCAATAATCACAATACGACCCTTGGCGACCTTCATCACATTCTCCAGAACCAGCTTGCGCTCCTCTACACTGTGATAGATGCACTCGCCAGAGGAACCGCCCACATACAGGCCATGGACACCCTTACCAATCAGGTACTCGGTGAATGCCTGCACGCGCTCTGCGCTGATGGAACCATCCTTCTCATAGCAGGCATAGAATGCGGGGAAAATACCCTGATACTTTGTAAATTTCTCGTTCATAGTTGTTTAACTCTCCTTTAACCCTTGACAGCACCCATGGTGATGCCCTTTGTGAAGTACTTCTGGAAAATAAGGAACACGATGATGATGGGGATCGAAGCCAGAGCGGAACCTGCCATCAGAATACCGAAGTCGGTGGAGTTCTCGCCCTGCATGGTTGCAATACCAACGGAGATCGTCAGCTTGCTGGTACCCATCAGCATGATCAGCTGCATGAAGTAGTCGTTCCAGGAGTTGATGAAGGTAAAAATAGCGCACGCGCCGACACCGGGCTTAATCATGGGGAACATGACATCGGTAAAAGTGCGCCACTCACCTGCACCGTCAATACGGCAGGCCTCCACCATTTCCGTGGGAATCCCCTCTGCGAACTGCTTCAGCAGGAACACGCCGAACGGCCAACCGACGATGGGGATAATGACCGCCCACAGGGTATCGTACAGACCCAGCGCAGACATCTCACGCAGCAGGGGAATCAGAATGACCTGCTTAGGAAGTGCCATCGCGCAGACAATCAGGGAGAACAGCACGGTCTTACCGTAGAAACGCTTCTTTGCCAGTGCATAACCAGCCATCGCGGCAGTCAGGCAGGTCAACAGCATGGAAGCCACGGACATGACGACCGTGTTCAACAGCCAGCGGAGCGCACCGGGGATAATGGGACCCGTAATCTTGAAGCCCAACAAATTCTTGAGGTCAATCTCAAACAGAGGGGCACTGCGCTTACTGAACAGGCTTTTATAGTTGTCCAATACCCACTCACTGGGGAACCAGACAGGCTCGGAGGACAGGATTTCGGACTTCACCTTGAAAGAACCCGTGATAATCCAGTACAGGGGAAACAGGAACAGGAATGCGAGCAGGCAAATCGCAACCCAAGAGAAGATAGTGTAAATTCTCTCTTTCCGCTGCTCGGTATCCAGTCTATCAAAACTTTTCATATCGTATGCCTCCTCCCCTTACTTTTCCTGTCCAGCCTTAAACTGGATTGCCGACAGAATGGCAATGATAATGGCCAGAATCACACCCATTGCATTGCCGTAGCCGTAGCGGTACAGCTTAAATGCGTTGTAGTAGATGTAGTACATAATGGTCATCGTAGAGTTCTCAGGACCACCGTTGGTCAACAGCTGAATCAGTGCGAAGCACTGGAAGGAGTTGATGGTGGTGATAACCAGAATGTACAGCGTGGTAGGCATAATCTGCGGCCACATAATCCTCCAGAAGGCCTGTGTGCGCGTTGCACCGTCCACTTCCGCGGCCTCCACCAAGGACTTGTCTACATTGTCCAAAGCGGAAACATACAGAACGATAGGCTGACCCACGGAGGTCGTCAACAGAATCAAAATGATACAGCCGAGGGCAAAGCGAGAATCACCCAGCCAGTTGATGTTCTTGTCGAGCACACCAAACACATCTTTACCCAGATAGTTGAAAATGCCGTAGTAGTTGTTAAACATCCACTTCCAGACCATCGTAACGGCAACAGAACCAGTAACGACAGGCAGATAGAAGATACAGCGGAACGCGGAAGTTGCCACCACAGGCATTTTACGGATAGCGGAGGCCACCCACAGGGAGAATGCACAAGTCACAGGCACAGACACCACGACAATGATGAGTGTATTCCACAGGGCAGTCCAGAAAGTTTCGTCTTGAAACAGTTCTTGATAGTTCTGGAATCCAATAAAGATATCCTCACGGTTCATGGTAGCGTCAAAGAAGCTGGTATAGACGCACATAAACATAGGATACACTACGAATCCAACGAAGAACACAAGGAACGGCAACAGGAACATATACGCAGCGAAATTTTCTTGCAGAACGAGTTTCCGCTGCTTGATGGTGATAGCAGTATTCTTAGCCAAAGGAATCCTCCTCTCTTCTCTATGTGACAAAGCCCCTCCCCCTCGAAGGGGGAGGGGCTTCGGTCACGCATCCTAAAAACTATTAGGTTGTACGCAATTACTTGCCGGCAGCGGGGTTAGCAACGCTCTGGGCAGCAGTCATCTCAGCGAGAATAGCGTCCACGCTACCATCGGTCTGGCTGACGCGCTGCAGCATATTCCACCACTCGGTACGAGCCTCGGTCCAGCCCAGAGTAATCTGATAGTAGTCACCCATCAGAGAGCTGAGCAGGGAGTACTCGGGGAACAGCTCGTTGTCAGCATAGACACCAGCGACATCGCGGACAGGAGCGAAAGTGGTAGCCTCAACAGCCTTGGTGTACTGGGCATCGTTCTCGGTCATGAACTTGATGAAGGTCTTAGCGGCCTCAATCTTAGCATCATTGCCGTTGTTGAACACGCCGAAGCCCCAGATACCACCCTGCAGAGAGGGAGTGGTGTCAGAGGGGAATGCCATGGGCAGAACATCGAAGCCGATAGCATCCTTGTTATTGACTTCCTGACCGATGTTCCAGCAGAATGCCATCTGGAAGGTGCCGTTGACGAAGTTCTGGATCTCGTCTGCAGCAACAATAGCGGTATCGAAGGAGATACCATCCTGAGCATACAGCTTAGCCAGAGCCTCAGCGTTCTGCTGAGAAGCATAGGTGT
>JAZRID010000331.1:0-2367 GCA_045645125.1 Oscillospiraceae bacterium
GCAGGCGACCGCATTTTCGGCACAAAATAATCGTAAATCATCGTTCTCTACGGCGACCGTTTCCGCGGTCGTCGTTTTTCTATTTTCGCACTTTTCCTTCCTATCTTCCGCCATCTTGGCAGACTAAATCACCAAAATACATAAAGTAATCGTATGATATCAAAAAAGAGAGTGTTGCATTTCACAACACTCTCCCATTTATAATACACACTCAAAAAATACTCAACTGCAACTGCTCACTCAGTTTTTCCAGCATATAAATGCCTGCTACACTGTTTCCCTTTGCATCCAGTGCAGGGGCATAGATACCAATTCCCATCTTTCCAGGTGCGACCGCCATAATACCACCGCCCACACCACTCTTGGCAGGCAGACCCACACGAATAGCAAACTCGCCAGAGCCGTCATACATACCGCAGGTTGTCAGGATAGCATTGACATAGCGCGCAAAGTGGGCAGGAAACACCTGCTCCCCTGTTGCATTGATACGCCCCTGATTGGCCAACACCGAGCCGATATTGGCGAGATTTTCACAGGTGACAGAGATAGAGCAGGCGCGGAAATAGCAATCCAGCACATCCTCTACATTGTCCTCCAGCATACCGTAGGATTTGAGAAGATAGGCCAAAGAACGGTTACGACTACCGTGGGATTTTTCCGAGAGGTAGACTGCTTCATCCAGTCCGATCGTCGGGTCACTGGCCAATTTTCTGGTCAGTTCCAACAGGCGATAGAATTTATCGGTATAATTCTCGCCATGAATCAGTGTACACATCGCAATAGCCCCCATGTTGACCATCGGGTTGATATGTTCACTGTCCAGACGCTGTTCCGTGGCATTGATGGCATCGAACGGCTTTCCCGTTGCCTCCACGCCGACTTTACTCCGCACGACCTCGATTCCATTGTCCATGAGGGCCAACAGGAGGAGAATCGGTTTCACGATACTCTGGATGGTGAAACGAACGGTATCACTCCCTGCCCTACTGTGTACCCCATCATTGGTAATGAGATGGATACCGATTGCACGGGGGTCTGCTTTCGAGAGTTCTGGTATGTAATCGGCTAGTTTTCCCTGTTGTGCATAGGGTGCACACTCTTGCACCAATTGTGCGAGAAAATTTTCCATAGATACGCCTCTTTTCGCCATAAAAATTAGATTCTACCTACAGAGTAACAGCCAACAAATCGTTTGTCAAGAACAGATAACACACAAAGAAAAGGGAACCGCACGAAGCGGTTCCCTTCCTTTATTTCACAGTAGCATTTGCCACTGTAAAATTGTGATTAGCGGATGAACATACCTCTGACAACGATGTTGTTGCCGATTTCGCCGATACGGACGATAGAACCGTCGGACAGACCGAGGATGTACAGCACGGAGTCACCAGTCACACCATCCCAGGGGATGTGGTTCCAGTTGTCATCGTAGCTACCTGCGGTGTCGGTCATATCGCGGATGGTATACAGCACGCCAGTCAGAGTATCCTCAAACAGAGCACAGCCCGACCAAGGATCGCCCCAGTACTGCTTAACCAGAACATCCTGCACCAGCTTCTGCTCGGCAGAGTACAGGTCAACATAGGCAATCATACCGGACATCATAGCATCGACCATGAAGGCACGGCCGTTCTTGACATACAGGTTGGCACCTCTGATCTCTTCGTTCTCGAACAGGTAGTTGACAGTACCATTCTCAAGGTCAATCTCAACGATAACGCTCAGCTGAATCCAAGCATCATTATTGATAGCGACTCCCAGGACATACAGCTTGCCGTTGTCATAGGACATATCGACAACCTGCATATCACACTTAACCTCAACCTCGAAGTACTCGTTCCAGACCATATCATATTCCAGGATATGGGTGGTGTAGGTAGTACCTACCTCAACGCCGGTAGCGGTACGCTCGAAGGTTTCGGGATTGATGCTGTAAAGAACACCCATCTCATCGACAGCGTAGATGGTATCGGTCTCTGCAACATAGAAGGTAGCCTGCAACTTGGATTCCTCGCCATTCTCACGCTCAACCATAACAGCCAGGTTGCCCAGGTTGTCAGTGGTCTCGCCATCGAAGCTGACCCACTGGTTGTTGGACTTGTCGTAAGCATAGTACTTACGAGCTTCCTCAGTGATGGTAACAACGCAGGTATCGGTGTACGCACCAACCTTAGCGGTGATGGTAACGGTACCAGCCTTGACACCGGTCACAACGCCGTTAGCGTTGACAGTAGCAATGCTGTTGTCGGAGGAGGTCCAGGTGATGGTCATGCCCTCGGAGGAGCCAATGCCATTGGTGGTAGCACCAGGAGTAACCAGCTCAACATCGGTCAGGATGGTAGCATCCAGCTCGACGGTACCGCCAAC
>JAZRID010000332.1:0-5467 GCA_045645125.1 Oscillospiraceae bacterium
TGCACGGTGTCGGCGCAAGCGTTGTCAATGCCCTCTCCGAGTGGCTCGTAGTACAGGTTCATAAGAATGGAAAAATCCATGAGATGAAATTCGCCCGTGGTGCGATTGTGGAAAAAATGCACATTGTGGGCGATACAGACCGCACTGGTACGACCGTCACATTCAAGCCCGACAGTGAGATGTTCGACACCACGGTGTACAACTACGAAACGATTCACACCAGAATGCAACAGCAGGCATTCCTCAATGCGGGTCTGAAAATTGCCACAGCCGACAACCGTACAGGCCACGGTGAACGCGATGAGATGTGCTATGAGGGCGGTATTCGCGAGTATGCCGTGTGGCTGAACCAGAATAAAACACCCATTCAGCAGGATGTCATCTATGTCGCTGGCCAGAAAGACGATGCCAGTGTCGAAATTGCAGTGCAGTACAACGACGGCTACACAGAAAATATTGTCTCGTTTGCCAACGATGTCCGTACCCCAGAGGGCGGTATGCATGAGGAAGGTTTCCGTCGTGCGCTCACTACCGTGCTGAATAACTACGGTAAAAGGGCAGGTATTATTAAGGGCGATGATAAAGTAAGCGGTGAGGACTGCCGTGAGGGTATCACCGCGGTTATCTCCGTGAAGTTGACCGAGGCACAGTTTGAGGGACAGACCAAGGCAAAGCTGGGAAATGCCTACATCCGTACCCTCGTCACCAGTGTTATGAGCGAACAGTTGGACACCTACCTCGAAGAAAATCCCAAGGTCGCACGGATGCTGTTGGAAAAGGCAATGATGGCAAGTCGTGCCAGAGAAGCTGCACGCAAGGCGAAGGAGTCTGTCCGCCGTAAGACAGGGTTGGAGTCTGGCCAGATGCCCGACAAATTGCAGGATTGTAATGAGCGTGACCCTGCGCTCACCGAAATTTATATCGTTGAGGGCGATAGTGCCGCTGGTTCCGCTATTCAGGGGCGCGACTCCCGTTTCCAAGCGATTCTCGCGATGTGGGGTAAGATGCTGAATGTCGAAAAGGCGAGAATGGATAAGGTCTACGGCAACGAAAAACTCGTTCCGCTGATTATGGCACTCGGCGCAGGTATTGGTGAGGAGTTTGATATCAACAAACTGCGCTACCACAAGATTATTATTATGTCCGATGCCGATGTGGACGGTGCCCATATCCGCACCCTGCTGTTGACTTTCTTCTTCCGCTATATGCGTCCGCTGATTGAGAACGGCTATGTGTACTCGGCTGTACCGCCGCTGTATAAGTTGACACGCGGAAAGACGACCCGTGTGGCGTACTCTGATGCCCAGCGCGATGCGGTCAGTGCTGAGATGCGTGGTGACAATGAAAATGCACGCATTGAGATTAGTCGCTTTAAGGGCCTGGGTGAGATGGATGCCCATGAACTATGGGATACCACCATGGACCCCGAAAAGCGTTCCCTGCGCCGTATCACACTGGACGATGCGGTGGAGGCCGACCAAATTTTCTCTATCCTGATGGGTGAGGAAGTCGAACCGCGCAAGGCGTGGATTGAGCGCAACGCAAAATATGCCGATAATCTGGACTTTTAAGGAGGTGACGAGTTATGGCACATAACAGAGATTACAAACCCGAGGACATTTTGTTCCCCAATCAGGTGATTACCGAGTCGAACCTCGTCACCGAAATGAATAACAGCTATCTGGAATACGCGATGAGTGTTATCATTGGCCGTGCGCTCCCCGATGTGCGCGACGGTCTGAAACCTGTCCACCGCCGTATTCTCTACTCCCTGCACGAGAGCGGTCTGACTGCTGACAAGCCGTTCCGCAAGTCCGCCACCTGCGTCGGTGATGTGATTGGTAAGTACCACCCCCACGGCGATGCGTCCGTGTACGACGCGATGGTGCGTCTGGCACAGGATTTCTCCATGCGCTATATGTTGGTGGATGGCCATGGTAACTTCGGTGATGTGGACGGTAACCCCCCTGCGGCGTACCGCTACACCGAGGCGAGAATGTCCAAAATCTCCGAGGAGATGTTGCGCGATATTGACAAGGATACCGTGGACTGGGACCCCAACTTCGATGAGAGTAGAAAAGAACCGCGTGTTCTGCCTAGCCGTTTTCCTAACCTGTTGGTGAATGGCTCCAGCGGTATCGCGGTTGGTATGGCAACGAATATCCCCCCACACAATCTCACCGAGGTTATCAATGCGTGTGTGTGCGTGTTGGAGAACCCCGATGCTGATTTGAATGACCTCATGGAGCATATCTCTGGCCCCGATTTCCCCACCAAGGGCATTATTATGGGGCGCAGTGGTATCCGCGCCGCCTATGCGACAGGCCGTGGCAAGGTGGTCGTCCGTGCGCGGACAGAGTTCGAGGAGTTTGGTCAGAACCGCACGCGCATTATCGTGACGGAACTGCCGTATCAGGTCAACAAGCGTCAGTTGATTAAAAATATTGCCGAACAGGTGAAAGATAAGCGTCTGGAGGGTATCAGCGACCTGCGCGACGAAACCGACCGCAACGGTATGCGTATCGTGATTGAGTTGAAGCGCGATGCCAATGCACAGGTGGTATTGAACAACCTCTTTAAGCAGACCGCGCTCCAGAGCAACTTCTCCATCATCATGCTGGCACTGGTGGACGACCAGAAACAGCCGAAAGTACTGACTTTGCGCGAAATTTTGGACGAATATCTCACCTATCAGGAGAATTTGTTGGTGCGCCGTACCGAGTATGAGCTGAGAAAGGCCAAGGAGCGCGCCCACCTGTTAGAGGGTCTGCTGATTGCACAGGACAACATTGACGAGGTCATTCGGATTATCCGCAGTCGCTACGACGATGCTAAGGAAGCCCTGATGGAACGCTTTGGCTTGGATGAGGTACAGGCACAGGCTATCCTCGATATGCGTCTGAAGGCTCTACAGGGACTGGACCGCGAAAAGTTGCAGGCGGAGTTTGATGAACTGCAAAAGAAGATTTTCTATCTGTGCAGTCTGCTGGCAGACCGCGTTCTGTTGCGCGGTGTGCTGAAGGAAGAACTGCTCGCCATTCGCGACAAGTACGGCGATGTGCGCCGTACGGAGATTGGTGTCGTGGAGGACGATATCGACATCGAGGATCTCATTGAGGAGGAGCAGTGTGTCTATACCCTCACCAGTGGTGGCTATATCAAGCGCACCCCTGCCAGTGAGTACCGCGCACAGGGCAAGGGTGGCAAGGGCAATAAGTCCATGTCTACCAAGGAGGAGGACAATGTGAATACCGTGTTCACTGCCTCCACCCACGACTATATTTTCTTCTTCACCAATACGGGCCGTGTGTACCGCAAGAAGGGCTACCAGATTCCTGAGTCTGGCAAGACCGCCAAGGGGACGAATATCGTCAATATTCTACCCGTGGAGCAGGGGGAGAGTGTCAGCGCAATGATTGCCACACGCGACCTCTCCAACGAGGACCTATACCTAGTCATGGTGACACGCAACGGTACTGTGAAGCGCATGAGCGTCAATGCCTTGCGCAATATCCGCAATAACGGTATTCGCGCGCTCCATCTGGATGACGGCGATGAGCTTATCAATGTGCGGGAAACCGATGGCAACTGCAATATTCTGATTGCAACACATGACGGCTACGCCATCTGTTTCGATGAGAATGATGTTCGTCCGATGGGACGCGATGCGTTCGGTGTGCGCGGTATCAAACTGCGCGAGGGCGATTATGTCGTCGGTGCAGCGCGCGCCCATCAGGGCAAGAATGTCCTGACCATTACCGAAAAGGGCTACGGCAAGCAGACCCCTGTAGAGGAATACCGTGTTACAGGGCGCGGTGGTCTGGGTATCAAGAACTACGATGTTACGGAAAAGACAGGTAAGATTGTTGCGGTCAAGGTCATTGATAGCACAAAGGACCTGTTGTTGGTGACAGAAAAGGGTATTATGTTGCGTACCGACACCGCTAATATTAAGGTCACCGCCAGCCGTGCAACGCAGGGTGTTATCGTCATGCGCTTCAAGGAGGAGGGCGACCGCATTATCTCCATCGCCCTCGCAGAAAAAGAGGAGAGTACGCAGGACACAACCCCTGTTGATGTACAGGACTTGCTTTGATAAATGACGATGAAAACCGTTACGATTTATACAGACGGAGCCTGTTCGGGCAATCCTGGCCCCGGTGGTTGGGGGGCAATCTTGCAGTACGGCGCACACGAAAAGGAGATTTCTGGCGGAGAGCGAAATACCACCAACAACCGCATGGAGTTGACTGGCGTGATTCGTGCGCTACAGCTGTTGAAAGAGCCGTGCATCGTGGAGCTGTATTCCGACAGTAAGTATGTCATTGACGCGCTGGAAAAGGGATGGGCGAGAAGTTGGCGCGCAAAAGGATGGGTCAAGAGCGATAAAAAACCTGCGCTGAATCCCGACCTCTGGGAAACGCTCCTCAACTTGTGTGATACGCATCGGGTCAATACCCACTGGGTCAAAGGCCATAGTACCAACCCCTATAATAACCGCTGTGACGAACTGGCGGTAGGGGAGTGGCAGAAGCTGAAATAAAAGTCAGTTCACAATTTGTTTACAGCATGGTCACGATTTATTCTAAATCATATAGTAGGATGACAGTAGCAAAGGGGAAGACCCCCAATGCGATTTCTCCCTCCTAAAAACACACAACACACACCTGAAAGCTCCGCCATTGGTGGGGCTTTTGGGTGTTTTTTTGGTCAAACAATGCCGAATCGCTTGACAGCTTTCTGAAAAAATGGTACAGTATGCGGTGAATAAAGGCGTTGACGAAAGAGGAGTAATGCCCTTTCTTTCCGAGAGAGGGGACGGTCGGTGCAAGTCCCTGTGAGAAATGGCATGAAGGCACTTTCACGAGCCGCGAGGAGGAAATGCCTCGCCGTTTCATCTGCGTTAAAGATACGAGTGTACCTCAGAATCGAGGTAAATTCAGGTGGAACCACGGACAATGTTTTGTTCGCCCTGAGGCCAACAGTGGCTTCGGGGTGTTTTTCTTTTTGTGCGTGATTCTATCATTTTCTATAAGGAGTTTATCAATATGAAAAACACTGAGAAGACCCTTGAAAAAATCGTAGCATTGTGCAAAGGCCGCGGCTTTGTGTTCCCCGGCAGTGAGATCTACGGCGGTCTGGCTAACACTTGGGACTACGGCCCCTTGGGTGCTGAGCTGAAAAACAACATCAAGCGCGCATGGTGGAAGAAGTTCGTGCAGGAGAACCCCTACAATGTCGGTCTGGACAGCGCAATCCTGATGAATCCCCAGACTTGGGTTGCCTCTGGCCATCTGGGTGGGTTCAGCGACCCCCTCATGGACTGCCGTGAGTGTAAGGAGCGTTTCCGCGCCGATAAGGTCATTGAGGACTGGTGCGCTGAGAACAACTTTACCCTCCCCAAGCCCATTGATGCTTTCACGCAGGACGAGATGAAAGCCTTTGTCGAGGAGCACAATATTCCCTG
>JAZRID010000333.1:0-5408 GCA_045645125.1 Oscillospiraceae bacterium
ACAGAGGACTTTCTGCGGCCGGTGCCGTACAGATAGGGCTTCTTAGACTGATACATTCTTTTCGTCCTCCTTACTTAACTTCCCACAGCTCGGGCTTTTGTGCCTGATGCTCATGGGTATCGCCGGCGTAGATGTGCAGACGCTTCAGAGAATCCTTGCTGACGGTGTTGCGGGGCATCATGCCACGCACTGCGACACGCATAGCCAGCTCGGGCTTCTTCTCCATCATATCCTTATACTTGATTTCCTTCAGGCCGCCGACCCAACCAGAGTGGGTGCGGTACATCTTCTGCTCCAGCTTCTTGCCGGTCAGAACTGCCTTAGCGGCATTGATGACGATGACATTATCACCGCAATCAGCATGGGGGGTGTAGGTAGGCTTAACCTTGCCGCGCAGCAGGTCAGCGACAACAACGGCGGTCTGGCCGAGGGTCTTGCCGGCAGCATCAACAACATACCACTTGCGGACGATGTTGCTCTTATTAGCCATAAAAGTGGACATAGTGCGTACTCCTTCTTTTCACTCCTTCGATAACGAACATATGGGACTATTTGGGAACGGTGTCCTACACATTCGTCATCGAAGGAAGTCTTGTTTTTTTGCACGAAATCGGGTATGATTTGCGAGCAGGTAACACTATAGCACAGCCCATTTCTCTTGTCAACAACCATTTTAATTTAGCGACATAAATGCTCTTGGAATCTCTCGTTTTCTTCGATTATCTCTCGTTTTCTTATTTTCAACTTTTCAAATTACAGGAGGACAGCTTGTATGCAACATATTTTAGCCTTAGTTCGGCGGTGTGTCGACGACTACCACATGATAGCAGAGGGGGATACCATTGCCGTCGGTGTCAGCGGTGGCAAGGATTCCGTGCTACTGCTCGCGGCACTCGCCCATCTCCGTCGCTTCTATCCCAAGCGGTTCAATCTGGTGGCAATCACCATCGATTCTGGTGTACCGGGCATGGACTTCTCCCCCATCCAACAGCTCTGCGCCGAGTTAGATGTCCCCTACCACATCGTTCTCGTCCCCACTTATGAGATTGTATTTCTTAGTCGTAAGGAGAAAAATCCCTGTTCCCTCTGCGCCAAGATGCGCCGTGGCGCACTCAGTACGGAATTAAACCGCTTGGGCATCCAAAAAATCGCGTTAGGCCATCACTACGACGACGCAGTAGAAACCTTAATGATGAATCTCTTGATGGAGGGACGCATCGGCTGTTTCCAGCCTGTCACCTACCTCGACCGCACCAATGTAACACAGCTTCGCCCTCTGCTCTATGTCGAGGAGCGCGATGTCAGAAATACCGTCAACCGTCTGGGATTGCCTGTGGTGGCGAACCCCTGCCCTGCCAACGGCTCGACCAAGCGCGAAGAAGTCAAAGAACTATTGGTCGAACTAGAGAAACGCTACCCGAATCTCCGCACCAAACTATTTGGTGCTATCCAACGCTACCCCCTCTACGGCTGGAGCCTCGACGAAACACAGACATAAAGAAGAAAAGCTCCCCTTGTTCCCAAGGGGAGCCTTTATCGTATTATGGGATATTATGCAAGAATCTGACGGATTTCAGCGAGCTTTTCGCCACAGCCATCCAACTGTGGCTGACCGCCGACCACACAGATATTTTCGCTCTTAGCGATTTCCTCCAAGGTATCGCACAGGTTCAGGATATCGTCATAGCTCGTATGCAGGAGTTCGCGGTGGGTACGCTCCACTTCCTCGTGGGTAATGCCCTTGAAGTAACGGCTCTCTGCGAGGGAGATTTTGCCGTCTGCGCTCAGGGGCAGGTCGCTTGCGCTCACAGCACCGAGGATAAACTTATCCAGCTGACCACCGTTCTTGCAGTAGTCGCGGATAACCTGTGCGGACGCATCGAAGCAACCCAGAGAACGACCGGGATTCGGGTCGCGATAGGTGTGGAACAGCATCTCGCCGTATCCACCGCCAGAGAAACCTGCGCCGTATGCGCCACCCTGCACGCGGATAGCATTCCACAGGTATTCCAGACCGAGCATCTTTGCCAGAACCGCGACACTACCGACATACTCCTTGCCGTAGTTCTTCAGATGTGCGCCCTTGACAGCAAAACCGACACCAGCAGGAATCAGAATACCTTCACGGCAAGCGGGCAACAGTTCATAGGAAGCAGTCTTGGGTGCGCCCTCACCCTCGGCAAATACGGTCGCCAGCTTCTCGGTCAGCGCGTCACCGACATTGTCGGACACACTAATGGTCAAACGGTTACGGCAGAACACCTTCTTGGCAAGTTCCGCCATCTTACCCAGCAGGGCTTCCAGTGCGGCATCGTCATACTCACAGCACGCATTCACCCAGCTGATGTACTCACAGCCACGCAGATACTCGGTTGCCGCACCATATGCGCTCGTGCGTGCATTCACACGACCAATCGCATAGCGGTTGCCACCAGAGATAAGGCTCATCTGCAAGTTCGTCTTCTGCTGGCGCAGGATATCCAACAGCAGGGACTTATTTTCAAACACCGTTTCGGTCATCATTTCGACAATCAAATCGGCGGCATCATCCTTGTAGTTTTCCAGACACACGGCATTTGCCCCCATGTTGACAATGCACTTGTCCAGACAATCCATGACAGGATACACTTCTGTACCAAAGGAGATTTTACCAATCTTCTGCTTCACAACCGTCTGCAAGGTGGCACTGTCATGCTTAGCGGTGGGCAGTTTGCCCAGCATCGCGGCCATCAGGCTCGCGACAGGCAGTTCTTCCTTGGTCAGGTCGTTGGCATTGAACAGCAGATTCAGCGTAACCAGCTTACTGCCTGTGGTATGGCGCAGGACGGCAACATCCTTGACGGTATCCTCCACGACAGACAGCTTCTTCACCGTTTCGGGGATGTCGCTCACCTTCAGGACAGGGATAGTGGCGAGAGCCTCCTCGCTATCGGGGGTCTGCTGCCATAGGCGAATCTTCTGGCACAGCTCATCAGTTTCCTTCTTCTGTGCATCGCTCATGGCATCCCACTCTGCATCCACGCGGTTCTTCTCGCGCTCCAGCTTCTCCGCGCCCAGTTTCTGAGAGGGCTTCATAATCACCAGAACACCCGTTGCATCGTCCATCAGCCATGCGCGAATCTTCTCCTCAAAGTAGCCTGTTGCAATTTTCTCACGCAGACCATCGAGGACGGCACGGAAAGCAAAATTCTGGGCAGGGTCGCCACCGTACAACCAACTCTCGTATACGGTCAGCATTTCGACCAGACCACGGGGCCAGCCCATACCATCACGGTCCATCTGATGGAACGCAAGGTTAGCACAGCAGGCCTCCAGACGCTCACGGTCCAGACCCTTTTCCACCATCTCACCGAGGGTCTTACGAACAAACGCCTTAATCTCAGGCACTTTTTCCACATCGGTATTCCAGACCTGCCAATTCATCCAAGCCTGCTGGATACCGTCGTGACTGCTCACCTTGACATCGGTACCTAGACCAGCATCGAGGATAGCGCGCTTGAGGGGGCCTTCACTGCCACCTGCCAGATAATCTGCCAAGATAGAAGCGGCAAAGATATCCTCCTGGTCAGCATAAGTAGCAAACAGACGACCATAGGACACGATAGTACGACCTTCGGTAGCCTCATTTTCACCGATTTCGTACTCGACCACAGCCTCCTCATAGGGCAGAATCTCCTGCATGGGGATGGGGAACTCCAAAGTCTGACGCTCATAGGGGGCGAGGTAGCTATCCAACAGAGGCAGAACCTCGTCCAAGTTCACCTGACCATCGAGGAAGATGAGGGAGTTAGAGGGGTGGTAGTACTTGCTGTGTGCCTCACAGAACTGCTCATAGGTCAAATCGGGGATGCACACAGGATTACCGCCGGAGTCGTGGCGATAGCAGTTTGAGGGGAACAGACGCTGGTCCATCGCCTCGCCCATGATATCACGGACATCTGCATACGCACCCTTCATCTCGTTGTACACAACACCTTGGAAGAAGGGCTTGCCATCCTCGCCCATCTCATAACGCCAACCCTCCTGACGGAAGATTTCGCTCTTGGTGACAGCGGCAGGATGCAGGACAGCATCCATATAGACATTGACGAGGTTGAGGAAGTCCTGACGGTTACGGCTGGAAACAGGGTACACCGTCTTGTCGTTAAAGGTCATGGCGTTCAGGAAAGTCTGCAAGGAACTCTTAAGCAGTTCCACGAACGGCTCCTTGACAGGGTACTTGTCACTTCCGCACAGGACGGAGTGTTCCAAAATGTGGAAGACACCAGTAGAGTCGGTGGGGATGGTCTTAAAACCGATGGCGAAAGTCATATTTTCGTCATTGCGCTCCAACCAAGCGAGCTTTGCGCCAGTCTTGGCGTGTTCCATCTCCCACAGCTTGCCGTCCACATCAGGCATCTCACGCACCTGACGGAAGATAAAGTGGTGCTTTTCAATTACATTCTGCATAGGAAGATTCCTCCTTTATTTTTCGTTTGGGTCAATTCTACCAAACCTTCTCAAAAAAAGCAACCGGAACAAGTGCGATTTGCACCTATTCCGGCAAAATATTGTATCACGATTGTGTCGCTGTTATGGCAGTCGGGATTATTTTTCTTTCCGTTGTAAAATCTTATCGATTGCGACACCAATCCCCACACCGAGAATCCCGACCAAGCCACCACCCAAGACGACCCACAAGAAGAACTTCATACCGCAACACCTCCGCTATCAGTACCATATGCGTGTTGCTATAAAAAGTTTCTACGCCACTGTAGAATAAAAAAATCCCCCAAAGCCGAATGGCTCTAGGGGATTTGTGGTGGAGACTGCTGGACTCGAACCAGTGACCTCCTGCGTGTGAAGCAGGCGCTCTAACCAGCTGAGCTAAGCCTCCATAGACGGGAAATTCCGTCTGGTGACGCGTACGGGAATCGAACCCGTGTTACCGCCGTGAAAGGGCGGTGTCTTGACCGCTTGACCAACGCGCCAAGGGTAAAAACTCCCTCCCTTTTGGGAGGGAGTTTGGTAGCGGCGACTGGATTCGAACCGGTGACACTTCGGGTATGAACCGAATGCTCTGGCCAACTGAGCTACGCCGCCATATTTTGTTCTGTCGAACAGGCACGATTAACTATACAAGAAAACTTTCCATTTGTCAATAGGTTTTTCAAAAATTTTTACAATTATTTTTTCAGGGGTTGTCGCACGACACGACAACCCCATCGTGCTGTGTCATTCGTCCTCGAGGACAATATTCTCATTCGCAGGATTCGGTGGCTTGACCACATTGGGATTCCGCAACATTTCGAGGATATGCGCGCCCTGCTGAATGGAGTCATCCGCGACAAACTGCAACTCAGGGGTATAGCGCAATTTCAGAGCCGAGCCGAGTTCACGGCGCAGGTACCCTGCGGCGGACTTCAGAC
>JAZRID010000334.1:0-11180 GCA_045645125.1 Oscillospiraceae bacterium
TTCACAAACTATTGGAGAAATGCAAGTATTTCCATTATGGTACCCTTTCTCTCTCCTGCTTCTCCACGGAAAATTGACAAAAAATCCCCCTGTTGCCAGTACCCAGAGGGAAACAACAGGGGGAAATCCCATATTTTATTACTCGTGGTCGATTAAACTCTTGCCCGTCATTTCCTCGGGGCAGGCCAGACCCATGATATCGAGAATCGTAGGTGCGATATCCGCAAGGCGACCCTCGTGGAGCTTCACATCTGCACCGACGAGGATAAAGGGCACCAGATTGGTGGTGTGGGCGGTCATGGGAGAACCGTCCTCCTTGCTCATCTCCTCGGCGTTACCGTGGTCAGCGGTAATCATGGCGATACCGCCCATATCGCGCGTGGCTTTCACGACACGACCCACGCAGGCATCCACGGTTTCCACGGCCTTGACTGCCGCGCTATAGACACCCGTATGGCCGACCATGTCGCAGTTGGCAAAGTTGAGGATAACCACATCGTAGTCACCCGACAGAATACGCGCCACGCACTTGTCCGCCACTTCGACCGCGCTCATTTCGGGCTGTAGGTCGTAAGTAGCCACCTTGGGGGAGGCGACCAGTACGCGGTCCTCCCCTGCAAAGACATCCTCGACACCGCCGTTGAAGAAGAAAGTGACATGGGCATACTTCTCCGTCTCCGCGATACGCAACTGGGTCAATCCAGCACGGCTGAGGTACTCGCCCAGACCGTTTTCCACACGCTGACGGGGATATGCCACCAGCACATTGGGCATTGTAGCATCGTACTCCGTGGTGCAGACATAGGTTAAGGGGAAGAACTCGCGGTTGAAGCCGTCGAAATCGGGGTCAACAAAGACGCGTGTAATCTCACGGGCACGGTCGGGGCGGAAGTTGAAGAAAATAATGCTGTCGTTATCCCCAATCATACCGTTTTCGTCGCAGACGACAGGCTCCACAAATTCGTCGGTGACATTGTTGGCATAGGAGCGCGCCACAGCATCCACGGGGTCGCTGTTCATAATGCCACGGCCGTAGACCATCGCATCGTACGCCATTTGCAGACGGTCCCAACGCTTGTCGCGGTCCATCGCGTAGTAGCGACCCATGACCGTGGCGATTTTGCCCACGCCAATCTCCTTGCACTTTGCGACTGCCTCGGCAACAAAATCTTTACCACTGGTGGGAGATACATCGCGTCCGTCCAGAAATGCGTGGATATAGACACGGCTCAGACCACGGATTTTTGCCATTTTCAGCAACGCCCACAGGTGGGTGTTGTGGGAGTGGACACCGCCGTCCGACAGCAGACCATACAGATGGAGATTGCTGTCGTTTTTCAGTGCGGCATCCATGGCAGCGACATAGGCCTCGTTATCAAAGAAAGTACCATCCTCGATAGAGCGCGTGATACGGGGCAAATCCTGATACACCACGCGACCACCGCCGATATTGGTGTGGCCGACCTCGCTGTTGCCCATCTGTCCATCGGGCAGACCGACATCCAAGCCAGAGGCGGAGAGGGTGGTATGGGCACAGGTGGCAAACAGATTATCGAGAACAGGGGTGTTGGCATAGTGTACCGCATTTCCGCTGTCCGTACCACGCAGGCCGTATCCGTCCATAATAATGAGTGTTGTAGGTGTTTTGTTCATAAAAATTACCTCAATTCGGGTGAAGGAGGTTTTACTCCTGAAAAAACCTGCTTATTGCTCCTGATTTGCGGCGTTGATGATATCAACAAACTGGTCTGCCTTCAGTGCGGCACCACCAATCAGACCACCATCCACATCGCCCTGTGCGAGCAATTCAGCGGCATTCTTGGGGTTCATGCTACCGCCGTACTGGATGGTGATGGAACGGGCGACACGCGCACCGTACAGGCTACGGATAACCGCACGGATAGCGGTGCAGACCTCACCAGCCTGCTCTGCGGTAGCGGTCTTGCCAGTGCCGATGGCCCAGATAGGCTCATAGGCGATAACGCACTTACGCACCTTCTCAGCACTGACACCAGAGAGCGCGGACTTCACCTGCAGAGCAATCAGCTCCATGGTAACATCCATCTCGCGCTGTTCCAAGCTCTCGCCCACGCAGATGATGGGGTGCAGACCAGCTTCCAGTGCAGCATGAACCTTCTTGTTGACGATGATATCGGTCTCACCGAAGTACTGGCGACGCTCGCTGTGGCCGATGATGACATACTTGACACCCAAATCCTTGAGCATCTCGGCGGAAACTTCGCCAGTATACGCACCACTGGGCTCGTAGTAGAGGTTCTCAGCACCCACGCTCACGCGCATATCCTTGAATGCCTTGAGGGCGGCAGGGATATTCACATAGGGGACGCAGACCACGGTTTCGCACCACTTAGCGCGGGGCATGATGGCCTTGAGTTCCTCCGCGAACTTCTTGGTTTCGCTTGCGGTCTTGTTCATCTTCCAGTTTCCTGCGATGATAGTCTTGCGGTATCTACGGTTCATTGTTGTAGTTTCTCCTGTATGTTAATAAAATTCTTTTCTTACTTATCGAGCAGGCAGGCAACACCGGGGAGTTCCTTACCCTCCATAAACTCAAGGCTTGCGCCACCGCCCGTGGAGATATGGGTCATCTTGTCGGCATAGCCCAACTGCTGTACCGCTGCCGCACTGTCACCACCACCGATGATGGTGATAGCATCGGTCTTGCTCAGTGCCTCAGCAACGGCCTCGGTACCCTTGGCGAACTTGGCAAACTCAAAGACACCCATGGGGCCGTTCCAAATAACAGTACCAGCGTCCTTCACTGCCTCGCAGTACAGCTCGACGGTCTTGGGACCGATATCCAAGCCCTGCCAATCGTCGGGAATCTCGCCAGCATCGACCACCTGTGCATTGGCATCGGGGGCAAACGCATCGGCAATCACGGTGTCGATGGGCAACAGGAGCTTCACGCCCTTGTCGGCGGCCTTCTTGACCATCTCATTGGAGTAGTCCATCCAATCGGATTCGAGCAGGCTGTCACCGATTTTACCGCCTTGTGCGGCGGAGAAGGTGTACGCCATACCGCCACCGATGATGATGGTATCGGCAATCTCCAACAGATTGTTGATGACACCAATCTTGGAGCTGACCTTGCTACCGCCCAGAATGGCGACCAGAGGACGCTTGGGCTGTGCCAATGCGCCACCGATAATCTCCAGCTCCTTTTCGATGAGCATACCGCTCACAGCAGGCAGGTAGGCGGCGACACCAGCGGTAGAGGCGTGGGCGCGATGTACCGCACCGAACGCATCGGACACATAGATATCTGCCATATCCGCCATTGCCTTGGCGAGTTCGGGGTCATTCTTGGTTTCGCCCTTTTCAAAACGGGTGTTTTCCAACAGCATAATCTGGCCACATTCCAGTGCGGCGGCCTTTGCCTTGGCATCCTCGCCCACGACATCCTTGGCCATGATAACCTCTTTGCCCAACAGCTCGCCCAGACGGACGGCAACGGGCGCAAGGCTCAGCTTCTGGAGGGACTTCTCCCAGTCCTCACGCTGGATGGAGTCGGCATCTTTGCCCTTCTCCACCTGCTTCTTCACATAGGAGTCAAAGGTTGCAACAGGCTTACCCAGATGGGAGCAGGCGATAACAGCCGCGCCGTTGTCCAACAGGTACTGGATGGTGGGCAGAGCCGCACGGATACGCTTGTCATCGGTAATTTCGCCCGTGGTCTTATCCTGCGGAACATTGAAGTCACAGCGCAACAGGACGCGTTTTCCTCTCACATCGATGTCTTTGACGCTTTTTTTGTTATAGTTCATAACACGGTCATTCCTTTCAACATGGTGATTGCGGTGCAATCAGACCATTAGTATTTACGATTCGTATCCAGTCAATGCACAGCCATTTCGCCTGTGCCCATCAGACCAGGGAATTGATTCTGTCGCAGTGCTTCATAGGTCAGCACCGCCACACTGTTGGCGAGGTTTAAGCTACGCGCTTCGTCCACCATCGGCAGACGGATACACCTATCGCGGTATTGTTCGCGGAAAGCGAGGGGAAGTCCCGCCGTTTCCTTGCCGAAAAACAGCCAGCTGTCCCTCGTAAAATTGGCTTCACAGTAGGCTTTCGGTGCTTTGGTTGTCGCCAACCAGAGGTCCTCTGCCGCCTCAGGAAATTGCGTAAACAGGTCCTCCAGATTCGGGTGTACCATCACCGTCACCAGATGCCAGTAGTCCAGACCTGCGCGCTTGACTGCCTTTTCCGATACATCGAAGCCCAACGGCTCCACCAAGTGCAGACAGCTCCCTGTTGCGGCACAGGTACGGGCGATATTGCCACAGTTTTGCGGAATCTCTGGCTCAACTAAAACGATATGCAGCATATGCCCTCCTCTTTCTTCTCTCGTACTGCCATGTTTCAACAGCGTACATTGTAAAACAATTTTCTTGGAAATTCAAGCATAAACCGATAGATTTGTGAAACTTTTTTACAAATTTTAAGCACGCATGATACAATCGACAGGGATAGTCCAAAAACAACAGGCGACTTCCGTCGAAAAATATCGACAGGGGACACAAAATACTATATACTATAACAATCTAATCATTCGAGGAGGGTATCATGGAAAAGAAATACCGCGTAGAAACCTCGTCACTGTCCCTGCACATCATCGCGATGGTGTGTATGCTGTGTGACCATCTCTGGGGAACGATTGTACCAGGGAACGACTGGCTCACCTGTATTGGACGCGTCGCGTTCCCCATCTTTGCGTTTCTAATTGTGGTGGGATATTTCCACACCAAAAATCTCAAAAAGTACATCCGCAGACTGGTCGTGTTCGCGCTTCTGTCTGAAATTCCTTTTAATCTGGCGATGGGTAGTCGCATCTTTTATCCCATCCACCAAAATGTACTGTGGAGCTTTTTGATAGCACTTGGTCTGCTCCACTGGAACGAGAAAACAAAGGCTAAGGGAAAACTTTGGGCGCGTATCACCGTCGGCGCACTGACGGTCGGTATCGGATATATTGTGGGTCTGCTGACGATGGTGGATTTTTACCACGCTGGTATTTTGACGGTTCTGGTGTTCTATTTTTTCCGCGAACGGAAGTGGTGGGGCTATCTGGGGCAGTTGGTTGGCCTATGGTATGTCAACATGGAACTGTTGGGCGGATTTGGCTATGAAATTTCATTTGGCGGAGAAACCTATTTCTTTGTCCGACAGGGCTTCGCATTGTTGGCCCTCATCCCCATCTGGCTGTACCACGGCAAACAGGGATACCACAGTAAACCCCTGCAATATGCCTGTTATGCCTTTTATCCTGTGCATTTGCTGATTCTTGGCATGATAAAAATGTTGTAAAAAATGAAGGGTGCGGCAGGAAACCGCACCCTTTCTATGTGAAAAATCGTTATGTAAGTTGTTATAGTATCTCTTACTTCATACCAGCGGTGATGATGGCCATGGTATAGACCTCCTCGGCGTTGCAGCCGCGGGACAGGTCGTTGATGGGAGCGTTCAGACCCTGCAAGATGGGGCCGTAGGCATCGTAGCCACCCAGACGCTGTGCAATCTTGTAGCCGATGTTACCAGCCTCGATGCAGGGGAACACAAAGGTGTTGGCATAGCCTGCAACAGCACTGCCGGGGAACTTAAGCTGACCGACAGTGGGGCTGACAGCGGCATCGAACTGCATCTCGCCGTCGATAGCGAACTCAGGAGCGAGCTCCTGTGCAATCTTAGTAGCCGCAGCAGATAGACCGACAGTAGCACCCTTACCGGAACCCTTGGTGGAGAAGCTCAGCATAGCAACCTTGGGCTCAATGCCGAAGAACTTAGCGGTACGAGCGGACTCGACAGCGACCTCAGCCAGCTTCTGTGCGGCGGAAACGGTCACATTGCCCTCCTTATCCACGCTGTCCTCATAGGAGATGTTGATAGCGCAGTCGCCCATGCACAGGGTCTGGAGTGCAGGGTCGCCACCCTCGCGCTTCATAATGAAGCAGGAGGAAACCAGATTTGCACCGGGCTTGGTCTTAATCAGCTGGAGAGCGGGGCGAACGGTGTCAGCGGTGGAGTAGGTTGCGCCGCCCAGCAGAGCGTCTGCCTTGCCCATCTTCACCAGCATGGTGCCGAAGTAGTTGCCCTTGGACAGACTTGCCTTGCAGTCCTCAGCACTCATCTTGCCCTTACGCAGAGCGACCATGGTTTCCACCATCTCGTCCATGCCAGCATAGGTAGCGGGGTCGAGGATTTCAGCCTTAGCGATATCGAAACCGCCCTTCTCAGCGGCAGCCTTGACCTCGTCCACATTACCGACCAGAATGACATCCATCAGGTCTTCCTTGATGAGGCGAGCAGTAGCTTCCAGAATACGGGCATCGGGGCCCTCGGTAAAGACAATCGTGCGGCGGTTCTCCTTGAGGTTGTTCAGAAGAGCGGTAAACATAGTGTGTTTCCTCCGTTTTACTAAAACTTTGTTGTCGGATGGCGCACCATCCGATTTTCGCACCATGTATTATACACCAGTACACACTATTCCTCAATGGATATTTTGCATTTTTTCAAAATTTTTGTGAAATTTACGGATTTTGTCTGTCCTACGCGCGGAGGGATGTTTCGACAGCGTTGCTATTGTTTCGCAAAGATGGTATACTTACCGCACATAAAAAAGAACGAGAGGATATCTACATGAAACAAGACCGACAACATCTACTTTTGCATGACAACAATATGATTCGTTCGTTTGTCATCCTGGCACTGCCCCTGTTCGGTGTCAACCTGTTGACCTCGCTCAATGACCTTATCGACACCTACTTCGTGGGCAATATGCCCAACTCCGTCGCCGCACAGTCTGGCATGAGCGTTTCTTGGCCCTTTCTCAACATCCTGATTGCCTTTAATATGGGCATCGCGGTGGCTGGTGTGGCGGTTATCAGCCAGTACCTCGGTGCAGGCAAGAAACAGGAGGCACGAAAATACGGTGCCATGCTGGTGATGATTGGACTGGTGCTCGGTGTCGTTATCAACGCACTGGTCTATTTCCTTGCGCCGTTTGTTCTGCAATGGATGGGAGCCGAGGGCGGTGTGTACGACAGCGCGTTGACCTATGTGCGCGTGCGCTCCTTTGAACTGGTCTTTCTATTCTTCTTTGCCGCATTCCAGTCCATTCGACAGGCGCGCGGTGATACTCTCACCCCCGTCATTTATTCCACTATCGGCATTTTTGTCAATGTCACACTCAACTGGCTGTTCATCTATGTCTGGGGTTGGGGTGTCTTTGGTGCGGCACTGGCTACCGTTATCTCTATCGCTGTGCGCGCTCCATTCTGCTTCTACCACCTGTTTATCGAGGAGAGTGAGGCCAAACTCACCTTTGCCGACCTGCGCCCCGACTTTACTTATATCAAGGAACTGGTGCGCGTGGCGATTCCGTCCGCCGCCTCCCAAGCGTTCACCTCGTTGGGCTTTCTGGTGTTGCAGGTGTTTGTCCTGTCCTACGGCGAGCGCGTGTCGGCGGCATTCAGTCTGGGCAACAAAGTGACCAATCTGCTGTTGATGCCGATTATGGCACTGGGCAGTGTGTTGGCCACCTTTGCTGGCCAGAACATCGGCAAGGGCAACCCAGAACGCGCCCTGCGCGCCTACCGCGTGTGTCGCAACCTCTCCCTCTCCATCGCCATTGTCGGCGGTATCATCCTGTTCCCGTTCCGCGGTCAAGTGTTGGCTCTGCTGTCCAACGATGCGGAAACAGTGCGTATCGGCACGGAATATGCGACTTTTGTTGTGTTTGCCCAACCGCTGATGGGTATTTTCCAGAGCTATATCTCCCTGTTCAACGGCGCAGGAAAGACCAAATTCTCCTTCTATATGGCCACTATGCGCCTGTGGGGACTGCGTCTGCCAATGATTTGGTGCTTCCAACACTTCACCAACCTCGGCCGTTTCGGTATCTGGTGGGCTGTCCTGCTCAGTCTGGTCGTGGTTGACCTGTTCGGTATGTTCCTGTTCCGCAAAGTGGACTTTACGACCAGTCTTGCCGATAGAAAAGCACTTTAATTCGTTAAAAGAATCCGTATTTTCGGAGATTTTTTTGAGATTTACACGGTTTATCGACCCATTTTCGACAAAAAAAGGGTTGACTGGTACGCGATTTTTTAGTACAATGAGCCTGTAACTGTTTTGTAACCCTTTTGATGAAAAGTTGTAATTTTTCCATAGGAGGCTCTATGGCTCAAAAAATTTCTAAAGGTAAGGCACATTCCCAGTCTGAAAAGAATGTGAACCATCAGAATACCCGCCGTACATTTGTGGAGAGCAATACCTTTTCCAAGCAGGTAAAGCTCCTCGCCGCTGGTATGATGCCCTGCGTACGCGACAAGGCGCACGAGGCCCTGTTGCTGTTGCGTTCCGCACTGGTGTCCCTGTTCGGCATGGCACGCAAACTCCGTGTCCCCGGTGCAGTACACGCCACGGCATTCCTCACCCTCAGTACAGCGATTGCCGTTTTTGCGGTATGCAATATCCTGTATACTACTGGCACCACCATCTCTCTGAATGGTGTGGCAATTGGCACGGTCGCTACTGCGGAGGAGGCAGAGGCCATCCGTCTGTCTGCCGAGCGTTCTATCTCCAATGTGGTGGGATACAGCTATACCTTAGAGGATAGTCAGGTGTCTTACTCCACTGGTATGACAGCTCGCACCAATGTGGGCAACAGCGAGGACCTGCAAAATGCACTGACCGAACAACTCGGTGTCGTAGAACACGGCTATGCCCTGTATGTCGATGGCCAGTTTGTCGGCGCAACCCAGACTGCTGGTGCCTTTGAGGACCTGCTCGACCAAGTATCCGCCCCCTACCGCAACGAAAATACGGTTTCCATTTCCTTTGCCGAAACAGTAAAGATTGTCGAGTGCGACCTCCCCGTTGACAGCTTTACCAACCTCGCGGATGTGGCTCTGTTACTGACCAGCACCAAAGAGGGCGAAGTGACTTACACCGTCCAGAAGGGCGACTGCTGGTCCGTCATCGCACAGGACCACGATATGACCAGCAAGGAGCTGTTGGCTCTGAATCCCGGCTACGATATGGACAAATTGCAGATTGGCGATGTGCTGATTATCAGCAATGCCGTTCCCTTCCTGACCGTGGTTGTCAGCCAGATGGAGTACTATGTGGCAGATATTGCCCCCGAAGTCGAGTATATCGATGACCCCTCCATGTGGAAGGGCGACACCGTGATTGTTACACGGGGTGTGAATGGCACGGCAGACACCTCCGCACTGGTTACTTATCAGGGCAATATGGAGATTGCCCGTGAGATTGTCACCCAGACTACCATCACCGAGCCTGTGACCCAAGTGGAAAGACGCGGTACTGCCGAGCGTCCCAGCTGGGCTCCCACTGGTACTTTCCGTATGCCCACCCACGGTACGCTGACCTCCAAGTTCGGCTACCGCTATATCTTCGGCAAGACCTCCTTCCACGGTGGTATTGACCTCGCTAACCGTGTTGGTACGGACATCGTTGCCTCCGACGGCGGTATTGTCACCTACTCTGGCTGGATGAGTGGCTATGGCAATCTCCTTATCATCGACCACCAGAACGGCTACAAGACCTACTATGGCCACTGTAGCAAGCTGTTGGTCAGCGAGGGTGCCAAGGTCCACAAGGGTCAGCATATCGCTGAGATGGGTAGCACGGGACGCTCCACTGGCTCCCATCTGCACTTTGAAATTCGCTATAAGGGCGAGCGCAAGAACCCCCTCAACTACCTGTAAATTAGGATATCCTCCGGTTTCCGCCGGAGGATATTTTTATCCTGTTTCACGAGGTTACTGCTATGAAAACACCCGACAATACTCTCGGATTGTATATCCATATCCCATTTTGTAAGAGCAAATGTCTATACTGTGATTTTTATTCCCTGCCCCACTCGGAAGCCATGATGGACCGCTACACCACCGCACTTGTCAAACATCTGGCGGAGCGCGCGCCCTATGCCACAGACAGGGCGGTGGACACTATCTATTTTGGCGGTGGCACGCCCTCGTATCTGGGTGTACCGCGCTTGGTGCGCCTGTTAGAGTGCATCAAAACGCACTATACCGTGGCGGATGATGCAGAGATTACCTTGGAGGCCAACCCCGAAAGTCTGCACGAGGTAGCGAGCGTAACCGCACTGCGCTGTGCAGGGTTTAACCGTATTTCCTTGGGCGTACAGTCCGCCAACGACACGGAACTGCGCGCCGTGGGGCGCATCCACACCTTTGCACAGGTGCGCCAAGCCGTCACCGCCATCCGCGCAGGTGGCATCGACAACCTCTCTCTGGATTTGATATACGGCCTACCGTGGCAGACGATGGCCAGCTGGCAGAAAACTGTAGAAACAGTGGTGGCACTCGCACCAGAACATCTGAGTTGTTACGGCCTGAAAATCGAGGAGGGGACACCCCTCCACACCATGCAAAACAGTCTTGTCCTTGCTGACAATGATGTACAGGCGGATATGTACCTCTGGACGGCGCAGTATTTGACACAACACGGATATACCCACTATGAAATTTCCAATTTTGCGCGTGAGGGGCATCTTTCGCGCCACAATATGAAATACTGGATGCTGAACGAGTATATGGGATTTGGCCCTGGGGCACACTCGGATTTTGGTGGGATGCGGTATAGCTATGTGCGCGACTTGGCAACCTACTGCGACTGTGTGGAGCGTGGTTCCGATGCGCTACTGGACGAACAGGAAACAATATCCCCATACGACCGCATGACGGAGTATCTCATGTTGGGACTGCGTACCGCACACGGCATTGATGCTACGACTTTTACCCAGCGGTTTTCTCGCCCGTTCGCCCCCATCGAGGCGGTGTTGGCACAGTTCCGCACCAGTGGTCATGCCACACAGACGAATGGCAGATGGCACTTAACCGCGGAGGGATTTTTGCTGTCCAATGCGATTATTCTCTCTGTTCTGGACAAAATTCCCGATGTATTATATAATCAATGTTCCGATTAAATTTTCCCGAAAGGAATCCTAGGATATGAATGAAATTATTCTTCTCAAACTCGGTGAAGTCGTCCTCAAAGGACTGAATCGCCGTACCTTTGAGAACAAGCTGATGGCGAATATTCGCCGTCGGTTACAGCACTGTGGTACTTTCCACATCTACTCTAAGCAGAGTACCATCTATGTCGAGCCA
>JAZRID010000335.1:0-1767 GCA_045645125.1 Oscillospiraceae bacterium
TATGCGCAAGGTAATCCTCGGGATAAAAAAATTTACGGAGCAAGTGTCAGTTGTTGGGAACGGTCTCCTTATACGGACAGTGACGCATCTTTCTGTGTGGTCTCAGGTTATGGCGAAATGTCCTTTGACATCGCTTCCACCTCGCTGTATTTCGCCCCCGCATTCTGTTTTTAAAATAACGCCAAGGAGGGAATCCCAGTGAAGCACGTTGAGAACGCCGTCGTGCTGACTGTCGAGGAGTACGAGGCACTAAAGAGGGCGGCCCAAAAAAGTAAACAGGGGAGTGAGCAGAAATCCGCAGGACGAGAGAAACTATGTTGCTCCAAAAAGACCCTCGCAACAAGTTGGGTAACTACGATTCTGCTGACCTTGACCTGTCTCCTAGCATTTTTCTTAACCGCGAAGGACACCACGCCGCTGGCGACTGTTGCAGGCCTTTCTTGGGGCGTAACTGCGGTAGTCACAGCGGTCTATTCCTGGAAAGCCAAAGCAGAAAACAAAATCAAGCTAACAAATATCATGGTGAAGGAACTGGCAGACAAATACGGTATTGAAGCTGTTGTGAGCCTGCTGGGTATTAGCTTATCGGATTAAAAGGAGGAAAATATGATGTTTGATATTACCCCTATCGTTGAAGCGATTATCGGCTTTGTGGCTGTAGTCATCACCAGCATCGTCATTCCCTACATCAGAAAGAAAACCACGACGGAGCAGCAGAAAGAGATCCTCTCCTGGGTGAAGGTTGCAGTTACCGCAGCCGAGCAGATTTATGTCGGCTCTGGTCGCGGCCTGGAAAAAAAGCTGTATGTTGTCGAATGGTTGGCAGCCCGAAATATTACTGTAGACACGAATCAAATTGACGCACTCATCGAGTCCGCAGTGTACGAGCTGAATAATACTGCTGTAATAATCGAGCCCGTGAAAGAGACCTAATGGGAGGTGAAAACCATGACTGAAAAGCAGCTTCGGCAGAAAGTTGTAGGTGTCATGCAAAGCTGGCTGGGATACAGTGAAGCCAACGGAAAGTTCAAGGAAATTCTAGATATTTACAACAACCACAAACCGCTACCGCGTGGTGCGAAGATGCTGACGACCTATGAATGGTGCGCCGCTGCGGTGAGTGCTGCATTCATCAAAGCCGGCCTGGCGGACATCGGCTTCAAGGAGTGCTCTTGCAGCAAGATGATTGAACTCTACAAGGCCAAGGGACGCTGGATGGAGTCCGACTCCTACAAGGCTACGGTCGGAGACATTGTCATGTACTACTGGAAGGACGGCACCAACTACGCAACTACCGACTGCACCGCAGCACCCAACCATGTGGGCATCGTGGCAGAGATTAGCGGAAATTCGATGACCATCATCGAGGGCAACAAGGGAGAAAAAGTGGCTACTCGATCGCTGCAGGTGAATGGCCGATATATCCGCGGATATTGCCTGCCCGATTATGCCAGTAAAGCTACGGCAGGGCAGGGAAGCCCTGCGCCCATCAAAATCGCCGCAGCTAAGTCCTTCGACCGAGTATACGCCAAAACGTACACCGTCACAGCATCTGCCCTAAATCTACGCAGCGGAGCGGGGACGGATAGACCTGTTATTAAATCTATGCCTAGAGGCACAAAGGTTACCTGCTACGGCTACTATACGAAAAACGGTGCCACTGTCTGGCTGTATGTAAAAACAGCAGACGGAGCACTCGGATTCTGCTCAAAGAAATACCTCAAATGATTAAAGCCCCCAACCGGTTCGCCGGAAGGGGGCTTCTTT
>JAZRID010000336.1:0-1793 GCA_045645125.1 Oscillospiraceae bacterium
TTTACGGAACGGAGAAAGCCAGCGCCCCGACGGACGATATGTCTACAAATACTACGATATTTTGAAGAAACCCCATTTCCTGTATTCCTGGAAACTGGAGCCCACCGACAAGCTCCCCGATGGAAAGCGGCCTTGCGTGTCTTTACGAGAGCAGATTCGTCAGCTTCAGAGGGATATGGTGGATGGCATTGATGTACAGGGCAGCGAGATGACCGTTTTGGAACTGGTCAAGCGGTATCTTGCAACCAAGACAGGTGTCAAGCCCACCACTGAAGCAGGATATAAAACCGTGGTCAACATTCTGGAGAAGGAGGCATTTGCCTACCAGCCTATTAAGAAGATTCGCCACTCCGATGCGAAACTGTTTCTTATCAAGCTGCAGAAGGAAGACGGTCGGAGCTATAGCAGCATCCATAGTATTCGAGGGGTTCTTCGACCCGCTTTTGCAATGGCTATGGAGGATGACTACATCCGAAAGAATCCTTTTGACTTTGAATTGGTGAAGGTCATTGTAAATGATTCTGTTACCAGAGAGGCTATCACTCCAGACCAGATGCGGAAGTTCCTGGCCTTTGTCAAGGCGGACAAGCACTATGCCAAGTATTACGATGCCATGTACATTCTGTTCCATACTGGTATGCGAATCTCCGAGTTTGTGGGACTGACTGTCAACGACCTGGATATGGAGAACAAGACTATCCGTATCGAGCGTCAGCTTCAGCGCAAGGGAGATGGGACCAAGTACATTACTTCCACAAAGACCAATGCAGGCACAAGAACCTTGCCTATGGAGAACGATGTATATGCTTGCTTCCAGAGAATCCTGGAGAGCAGAAAACCTCCTGTGGTAGAGCCTGTCATTGATGGGCATTCTGGCTTCCTGTTCTTTGATAAGGATGACCGCCCAATGGTGGCAATGCACTGGGAGAAGTATTTTCAGCACGCGGTTGAGAAATACAATAAGATTTATAAAGAAGAACTGCCTAAAATCACTCCCCATGTGTGCCGACATACTTACTGTAGCCAAAAGGCCAGAGGTGGTATGAATCCCAAGACCCTGCAATATCTGATGGGACATTCTGAGATTAGTGTAACCATGGATACCTACACCCATTTGGGTTTGCAAGATGCGTGGGAAGAGCTGCGGCGGATTCAGCTGAACGATTCTCAGAAGGAAATGGGACTAAGATTGGTCAAAACGGCATGATTTTGCGAGTAGTACAAAAAAGACAACACCGCCCAAAACAAAGAAGTAGAATATTAGAGTTTGAAAACATAGGGAAAACCCGAGTAACCCTTGAAAATATCGAGTAGTAAAATTGAAGAAATTTTTGATTTTACTACTCTTTTTACTACCATTGGTAGGAAAGATATGCCACGATACACCATCATATGCCACGGAGCAGAGCTGGTAAACGATTTTGAATGTTGCAGATTCCAAATCAAACTCGGCATATCTTGGTATAATTACGCATAGATTGGAGTTTTCAGAGATGATAAAAATACTGTTCGTATGCCACGGCAATATCTGCAGAAGTCCGATGGCGGAGTTTGTGATGAAGGATCTGGTGAAAAAAGCGGGGCGGGAGAAAGAATTCCATATTGCTTCCGCGGCGGTAAGCCGGGAGGAAATCGGAAACCCGGTGTATCCCCCTGCCAGGCGGGAGCTTCAGAAGCACGGAATTCGCTGCGACGGTCATGCGGCGCACCAGATTACCCGGAAAGAGCTGGATGAATACGATTACCTCTATTATATGGATGCCAGCAACGGCCGGTATTTGCGCCGGCTTTTT
>JAZRID010000337.1:0-2001 GCA_045645125.1 Oscillospiraceae bacterium
TGATATCCTCCGCCACGATATCCGCAGGGATAATCTTGCGTAGTTCCTCCACATTAGCGTTGTAATCGCTGTCGCCTTCCGCCAGTGCTTCTGCGTCTCGCAGTTTCGCCTTGACATTACCAGAAAGGTACTTTTCTGCCGTTTCTAACTTACCGTCACGGTTTTTGAACGCCAGACGGTTATCCAGCAGTGCGCGTGTAACGGTTTCCTCGCGCTCTCCCAACAGGCTGGCAATGCGCGTAACATCCACACCACCAGTCTCGTTCATAGAGACAATCAAACCTTCCTCAATGGTGTTGACATGCGTCACTGTTTTAATCGGCGTAACGGTATTCCTCGTGAAGATATCCGCCTTGGTCGCCTTTTTCGTTTCCTTGTCGTAATTCTCCAACGCAAGGATGAAAGGCGCGTCCACATCCATGTTGACCAAACGCTTGTTCTTCTGGCTGTTGAGAATACCGTACTTCTTCACAAAAGCGTCATACTGCTTGTTCAATGCCTTGCGGAATGTGGAAATCTGCACCTCGCTGTCGCCGTCCAGCTGTGCGTCCAAAATCTGACGCGCAATGTCGCGTAGCTCAACGATTGCAGAAACAACCTCCTCGTTGGCCTTGCTGATATCCTCAGCCACTTCCAGAATGCCGTCACGGTTGCGGTAGAGCTTGCCGTCCTTCTTGCTGATCCCACCGTCCTTTCCCTTGCGAGCCGCCTCTTTGATTTCCCTGCGAATTTCCTCCTGCGTGCGCTGAGCGGGATAGTCCATCTTCCCTCTGATGGAAGTAAACGCCTTTTCAATCTGCTTGCTGACATTCCCAGGTTTTGCGGTATAGGTAAGCGCGTTGCCGCGATACATATTTCCTGTACTGGTGGGAGTGCCCAGTACCATTTCGGGATGTTCGGCAAAGTAGTCGTTGGTTTTTTCGTAGATATTCAGATTGGTATGATGCCAGTCGGTGTTTTCAAAGGTCTCACCGCCGTAAGGAGTGCCTGTCTCACGCTTTTTCAGCACAAGAATATCAGTCACAACCTCGGTATTGGCGTTGCCCTTAAATGCGCTGTCAGGCAGACGGATTGCGCCCAACAGGTCGGCACGCTGTGCAATGTAGTGTCTAACTGCGCTGTCCTGTGCGTCCATAGTGTAGCGGCTGGTGATGAATGTTACGATACCGCCTGGTCTCACCTTATCCAAAGCTTTCGCAAAGAAATAATTGTGGATTGCACCAGTGATGGCCTTAGGATATGCCTTATCCACAATGGCGTAATTGCCAAAGGGTACATTACTAATTGCGGCATCCATATAGTTGTCGGGAATCTTCGCCGCCTCAAAGCCCTGTACGCGCACATCTGCATTGGGGTAAAGGTACTTGGCAATGTTACCGCTCAACTCGTCCAGCTCAATCATTGTCCAGGAAGTGCCACTTCTGGTTAATTCCGCAGGCATGGCACCGACAAAATGACCGATACCAGCCGAAGGTTCCAACAATCTGCCGCCCTTGAACCCCAGCCCTGCAAGACCGTTGTAAATAGCACGGATTACACCCACATCGGTATAGTGTGCGTTCAGCGTAGAACCTCTGGCACTGCTATATTCCTTTTCGGTCAGCAGTTCCTTGAGCTGCTTGTACTCCTTCGCCCACTCGGGTTTCTTCTCGTCAAAGGCGTTGGCCAGACCGCCCCAGCCGACATATCGGGAAAGAATCTCCTGCTCCGCTGGCGTTGCTCTGCGGTTCTCCGCCATGAGCGTGCGTAGCGTCTTAATCGCCTCAACATTTGCCTTGAAGCGCGCCTTGTCTCCCTTGGGGAGCTTCAGACCATCCTCGGGAATGGAGAAGTTATTGCCTCGTGCGTTCTCCTGCGTAGCAAGCTCGGTTTTCTGTTCAACTTCTTTTACTCGCTCTGCATCCCCTTGCAGGCCTTCTCTCCCCAGAAGATTTCCCGAGGAATCCTCTCCAGATACATACTGCAGGTCATGGTTCTCTGCTTCCACTTCTTGCACTTTCT
>JAZRID010000338.1:0-2379 GCA_045645125.1 Oscillospiraceae bacterium
GATCCGACTTCCTATGGCAACAAAATTGCGTATGTATTGTGTGCAGTTGTAGCGCGAATTTAGGTATTAAAATAGCCGCCCAGGAAACACCCAGGCGGCTCAGTGAATCAGATTATCTACGAGGTGCTGCTCCGTTCACAACATCAATTCCGAACGGCGTGGGAGGCGTATACTTCGCAATAGAAGTTTGAATTGTGCCCCGCTTAATACGCTTCTCCAGAGGCACATAGGGACGCTCTCCGTCGACCGATTTTGCAGGAATAGAATCTCCGTGGTGATTGGCTTGAGCCTCTCAGAGAGCTTGTATTGTACCGTAACGCGGTCGCCCTTGATGGCGATGATAACGCCTTGCACCTTGTTCGTGCTGTATCCCCTGCCACGGTCAGCAGGTGGACAAAATTCAATGGTATTCCCTACTTCATAGGGATTATGCACAGGCTCCACGATAGCACCACGCTTCCGCTTGTGCTGAATATTCTCGGGCTTATTTATCTCATGTACTGTCCATGCCATACGATTTTACCTCCAAATCTCTCCCCTAAAAATGGGCGCAGTTGTAGTGCAGTCAGCGAAACTACAACTTTGTGCGTCAGTGTTTGCAAATTTTGGCTTAAAAAGTGCGCCTTCAACTTTCTCGCTCAGGGCATAAAAATTGCGCCTTAAAAAGTGCGCCTCAGCTTCCAAAATGGGAAGATATTGACACTCCCCATGCCTAAAGGCAGGGGATTCTCGGTTCGCTGACCGTAGCCTGCACTTGCGAGGTCTTACATGATCTCCCCGAGCGTATGGGTTCGGGTGTGTCCCACCCTACCATATGTTGCTACGCCAACAGGCGCAGTCCTTCTTTTAGGATGTTCTTTGCAGCATTGCAATCTCTGTCATGGACTGTGCCGCAGTTTGGGCAAGTCCATTCGCGCACAGAGAGGTCTTTCGTTCCAGACCACTGTACACTACAGGAAGAACAGAGCTGACTGGACGGATAAAAGCGGTCAATGACGACAATCTTCTTTCCGTACCACTCTGCTTTATATTCCAATTGTCTACGGAACTCTCCCCAACTTGCGTCTGAAATAGCCTTTGCTAAAGCGTGGTTTTTCACCATGTTTTTCGGTGCAAGGTTCTCGATGCAGATGATATCATACTTGCGAAATAGTTCCGTGGACAGCTTATGCGACTGGTCTTTGCGTTGGTTAGCGATATGCTCGTGTAATCTAGCCACTTTAATGCGCGCCTTCTCTCTGCGATTGCTCCCCTTTGTTTTTCGGGAGAGTTGCCGTTGGAGGCGCGCTAACTTTTTCTCAGACTCGGCAAGATATTTGTGGTTATGGTACTCGTTCTTCTCTGCGTCTACAGCAAAGGATTTAATTCCCATATCCAGACCCGTGACTGAACCTGTACTGGACAGTTGTTTTATTTCTACATCCGTACAACACAAGGAAACGAAATATTTTCCGCTTGGATTTCTGGAAACGGTAGCAGACAGGATACGACCTTCGACTTCTTTCGAGATACGACATTTTACCTTACCCAGCTTTGGAAGTTGGATAGTATTCTCAAAGACTTTGATATTCGTACCGACACATTTACTCTTGTAGCTCTGTCGGTGGTTATGCTTACTCTTGAATCGAGGATAGCCACATTTCTCACCATGTTTCACTCGTCGGAAGAAGTTCTGATATGCTGTTTCCAAGTCTTTCAAAGACGCTTGCAGAGCCGTCGAATCCACCTCTTTGAGCCACTCCATAGACTTTTTCAGTTGTGTCATATCTCCAGCACAATCATAGTAGTTCAAAGTCTTTCCAGTCTGTTCATAGCACGCTTTCCGTTTGGAGAGATAGTGGTTGAATACAAATCGACAGCAACCAAAAGTTCGCAATATTTGATTTTCCTGTATTTTATTCGGGTATATCCGAAATTTATACGAATATTCCATATACATCACCGTTTCTATTGTACCACATTGCTTGAATCGGTGTAACTTATACGAAAGAACAGGGTGTGGCTTATATCCCCATAGCTAAAGCTAGGGGTTTTACGCCACTTATGATAAAATCATACTTTAGTTTTGCGCTTAATCATGCGCTTTTTAGGTGCCGCTTTAGGGTTTGCGGGCAGTTCAGCCGACTTCCCCTGAATTTCCTTGCCTGCTGGCGGCATTGGCATCCAACATAAGATGGGTGTATAGGTGCTCCATCTTCCCTTTGCATATCGCACAGATGTTACTCGCCCTGTTTCGGTCGTAACGATTACTTCAGAATACTCGTCAGGTGGGTCTGCGATTGGATCTCGCCAAGGCGGATTAAATCTTTGCATCAATGTCTCTCCTTATTTATGTAGACAGTTGGGGAGCGGAGTGCTTTCGCACTCTGCTGGGCCTCT
>JAZRID010000339.1:0-2994 GCA_045645125.1 Oscillospiraceae bacterium
TGCCAAATTCTCCGGCAGTTGTTTCACCAAAAATTTGCGTTCAATTTCCATAATACGCCTCCTGCTCAACCATTTGCTCCCATCGTATCCCATTGCAATCTGCTTGTCAAGAGTCGAGGCTTTCACTCCACCAAGGCTGTCATGTCCGCAAAGGTCAGGTGTGGTTGTAAGGCGAGGTTCAGACCGTAGCCAATCAGCTTGGCCATCTCCGCAATTTTCGCATCAATGCTGTCTGGTGTGACGAACAGACTGGTTCCGCCCTGTGGTAAGGTGGCACGGTCGATAGTACCGCCACACTGCTCCACCAAATCCCGTGCCAAGGTCGCCGCATCCACCACGGTGGGCAGTCCCACGGACAGTACAGGTACACCGAGGGTATCACGCGTCAGTGCTTTGCGATGGTTGCCCACCCCACTCCCTGGTACTAGTCCGCTATCTGCCATCTGCACCGTGGTACACAGGCGGTCAAGCGAACGGGCGGCGAGAGCATCCACGAGAATCACAGTGGACGGTTGTAACCGCTGTGCCACACCGCGCACCCATTCGGCGACCTCCATGCCAGTTGTCCCCAACACGCCTGCACCGATGGCGGCGACTTGGCGAAACGACGGCAGAACCTCCCCCAGATGCCGTGTGATGAGCAGATGCTCCAAGGTCAGTGGTCCCAGTGCATCGGGTGTCATGCGCCGATTACCAATCCCTGCAACCAATACTGTCCCCTCCTCTGGCAACATCGGGGTCAGAAGTTGTGCGATGGCTTCGGCCGCCCGTGTAAAGGCCTCGCTGTCCCCACGGCGCAACGCGGAGAAATCCAAGGTCAGATAGGTCCCCTGTGGTTTCCCCAAGGTGTGCGCGCCCTCGCTGTCCAAAATCTCCACACGGTTGACAGCATAGCCGTTCACGCGCTCCTCACTGGCACGAATCCCCGACAGTTCCGTGGTATTTTCTGCGTTTTCGCGCCAAAGTTCATGCGCTTCGGTGGCGATATCGGTGCGAATTGTCAACATTTTTTCGTTTCCTCCCACAAAATATGGTGTTCCTATGGCGTATTTTCCCTATTTTTCGCAATAATACAGGGGATATGCAAAAAAGTTAGAAAAAATTTAAAAAACTGCTTGCAATTTTTGCAAATCCATGCTAGAATACTATCCTGCATGGGGTATCCCATAATATTCGCACTTGAGGAGGTGTTTGGTTTGCCGAATATTAAGTCCGCTAAGAAGCGCGTTCTGGTGGCTAAGGTTCGCAATGCCCGCAACAAGGCTGAGAAGTCCGCTCTGAAAACCGCTATGAAGAAGTTTGAGGTCCCCGCCGCCGAAGGCAATCGCACCGAGGCCGAGGGCGCTTACAAGGTCGCGGTCAAGGCTGTCGACAAGGCTGCTGCTAAGGGCATTCTGCACAGAAACAATGCCGCTCACAAGAAGAGCGCTCTGACTCTGAAGCTCAACAGCATTGGCTAATATTAACCAAACAACAAAAAGACCATCTTTAGGATGGTCTTTTTTTGTCGCGTTTTTGCAGAAAAAACAGGGGCGGACTTGCGTCCGCCCCTGTCAAAAAAGCGTTAGGGAATTACTTGTTGTACAAATCCAACAGCTTCACCAGATGCTCATAACGCTCCTTAGCGGCAGCCTCGTTGCGTGCAAACAACTCGGTAGCGCGCTCGGGGAACTCGCGGGTCAGGCGAGCGTAACGAGCCTCGTTCAGCAGGAACTCCTGATAGCCGTCAGCGGGAGCCTTGCTATCCAGAGTGAACTTCTTACCAGCCTCAGCAGCGGGGTTGAAGCGGAACATATTCCAGTAACCGCAGTCAACAGCCTTCTTCATCTCGTGCTGGCAATTCATCATGCCGCCCTTGATGGAGTGCATCTCGCAGGGAGCATAGCCGATGATGAGGGAGGGACCGGGATAAGCCTCGGCCTCCTGAATGGCCTTCAGAGTCTGGGCAGTGTTAGCACCCATAGCAACCTGTGCCACATAGACATAGCCGTACTGCATAGCAATCTCGGAGAGGCTCTTCTTCTTCATTTCCTTACCAGCGGCTGCGAACTGAGCAACCTGACCGATGTTGGAAGCCTTGGAAGCCTGTCCACCAGTGTTGGAGTAAACCTCGGTATCGAAGACGAAGACATTGACATCCTCACCGGAAGCCAGGACATGGTCCAGACCGCCGTAACCGATGTCGTAAGCCCAACCGTCACCACCGAAAATCCACACGGACTTCTTGTTCAGGAACTCCTTCTTGGACAGGATAGCGGGAGCAACGGGGCAACCTGCGGCAGCAGCCTTCTCCAGCTCTGCAACCAGAGCGGCGGTAGCGGCCTGGTTAGCCTCACCGTTATCCTTGGTGTCGAGGAAGTTCTTGGCAGCAGCCTTGAACTCGTCGCCTGCCTTCTCGGAAGCCATCATAGCCTCGATATCAGCAATCAGATTGTTGCGGATAGCCTTCTGGCCGACATACATACCCAGACCGTGCTCAGCGTTGTCCTCGAACAGGGAGTTGCACCATGCAGGACCCTGGCCCTTCTCATTGGTGCAGTAGGGAGAGGTAGCAGCGGGGCCACCCCAGATGGAGGAACAACCAGTAGCATTGGAGATGTACATACGGTCACCGAACAGCTGAGTCACGAGGCGTGCATAGCTGGTCTCGGCACAACCGGCGCAGGAGCCAGAGAACTGCAGGTAGGGAACCTTGAACTGGCTGCCCTTGACGGTGTTATCCTGCACATCGGGCTTGGGAGCGGTCTTGACCAGATAATCCCAAACGGCGACCTGATCGTTCTGGCTCTCCAGAGAAACCATCTTGATAGCCTTATCCTTGGCAAGGCACTGCTCGACGCAGACGCCGCAGCCCATACAATCCAGAGGACTTACGCCCAGAGCGTAGGTGTAGACGCCCTTGCCCTTACCGGCCTTGATAGCAGCGGTCTTGAGGCCTGCGGGAGCGTTCTTGACTTCTTCGTCGGTAAGTGCGTATGCACGGATAGTAGCGTG
>JAZRID010000340.1:0-10299 GCA_045645125.1 Oscillospiraceae bacterium
ACTGGGCAACCGATTCCATTGTTAAGGCCGTCAACGCTGGCCTGTTCAATGGTACCTCTGACAACACCTTCTCCCCCGAGGCTAAGATGACCCGCGCACAGCTGATGACCGTTCTGGCCCGTCTGGCTGGCGTAGACACCACTGGTGGTGCTACTTGGTACGAGAAGGGCATGGAGTGGTCCAAGGAGAACGGTATCTCTGACGGTTCTAACCCCAGCAAGAACATCACCCGTCAGGAACTGGTCACCATGCTGTACCGCTTCGCTGGTGAGCCCGCTACCAACGGCAGTCTGGCTACCTTTACTGACGCTTCTTCCGTCGCCAACTATGCAGTTGACGCAATGAAGTGGGCAGTTGAGAACGGTATCATCAATGGTATGGGCGACGGCACCCTCGCTCCTCAGGGTGAGGCTACTCGCGCTCAGATGGCCAAGATTCTTATGTTCTTCATCGAGCTGTAAGCACCTATCGCCAATCCCCTCTCCCACTATCTCCTCACCTGCTATGAACAGGTGACAAAACAAACAAAAATAGGAAAGGAATCATCATATGAGACATTCCCGTATGAAACGACTGTCCTCTTTTCTAATGGCAGTTGCGATGGTGCTGACCATCGGCTTTACTGGCCCTCATACCGCCGGTGCTGATTCTCGCATCACCGTTGAACGGCTGAATCCCTCTGATGTGACTGCTAATCTGTTTAACGGAAGCAGTGTCATTGACGAAACTTCCGCCGAAGATCTCTATGCTGACACGGACATGGTCCGCGTTATGATTGTGTTGGAAGATGCACCCGCCATCTCTCTGATGCACAGTGTAGACGACACGCTCTCCGACGGCAGTGCCGTTGCCGAGCACCGCGAGTACCTGATGGATGTCCAGCACTCCGTCGCTGACACCATCTCCGCCGCCGCTCTGGGTGGCAAGGCTCTGGATGTCCAGTGGAATCTGACCCTGGTCACCAATGCCATCTCTGCCAATGTGCAGTTTGGCCAGATTGAGGCCATCAAGAAGGTAGACGGCGTGCAGGCTGTCTATGTGGAAGTCAAGTATATGCCTCTGCAGGCTAACACCTCCAACATCGTTTCTCAGGAGATGACTGGCGCAAGTGCCGTCCAGAACACTGGCTACACTGGCGCAGGCTCCCGTATCGCTGTCATCGACACTGGTACGGATACCGACCACCAGTCCTTCTCTGGTGCAGCTTTCGAGTACGCGCTGGCTGAGCTGGCCGCCAAGAACGGCAAGACCTTCGAGGAGTATGTTTCTTCTCTGAACCTGCTGTCCGTTTCTGAGATTGCCTCCGTTCTGGAGCAGTTGCACATCTACTCCCGCAGTGGCGGTACTGTCACCGCTGAAGAGCTGTACATCAACAGCAAGCTCCCCTTCAACTACAACTATGTGGACATGAACACCAGCATGGACCATGAGGACAACATGAACGAGCACGGTTCCCATGTTGCTGGTATCTCCACCGCAAACCGCTACATCGACTGCGCCAAGGTCTACGACTTTGATGCCGACGGTGCATTCGATATGGATGATATTCTGGCTGTCCAGAACTTCCTGTTCGACGGTATTGCCATCCACAATGTTGACTATGCCGACATCAGCGGTAACGGCAGTGTCACCACCTACGACCTCCACCTCCTGCTGGATGCTCTGGCAGACCAGAAGGAGAATGGCACCCACTTCATCTCTGCTTACGATTCCGTGCGTGTCACTGGTGTCGCTCCCGATGCACAGCTGTTGACCATGAAGGTCTTCGGTGTGAACGGCGGTGCTTACTCCAGCGACTACATGGCCGCTGTTGAGGACTCCATCGTTCTGGGCTGTGATGTTGTGAACCTCTCTCTGGGTGCACCCTATCCCGGCTTCAACACCTCCTACGGCTCCGAGTGGTCCGCTTTTGTCAACGACATCATGGAGCGCGTCGCTGATACCGGTATCGTTATGTCCGTTGCCGCCGGTAACAGCGGTCACTGGGCTACCTACAGCGAGAACGGCATGGGCATGATGTACACCGATGAGGCTGGTACTTACACCACTGGTGAGCCTGCTACTTATGAGAATGCATTCGCCGTCGCCAGTGCGGACAATGTTTCCAGCTTCACCGCTCTGACCGTGTCCTTCTACGGCGCAAACGGCGAGAAAATCACCGTTTCTCCCTACAACGCCGTTCTGGATGAGAATTACACCATGAGCAACTGGGGTTCTCTGGATGAGATTGACCCCGAGTACGCCGCCTCCAACTATGAGTTGGTGTTCCTGGGTAACCCCTCCAACCTGTTCAACGGTCTGGAGCAGACCGACATGACTATCTATGCTGGTAGCGAAGCTGACTTTGCAGGCTACGATTTCACTGGCAAGATTGTTCTGGTTGCTCGCGGCACCTACACCTTTACTGACAAGCACATGTACGCCGCTCTGGCTGGTGCCGCAGGCGTTGTGATTTACAACAATGTCCCCGGTGCTATCCAGCCCAACATCACAGGCACCACCTATCCTGAGGTTCCCTGCATGGGTATTTCCTTCGAGGAGGCGCAGGCTCTGTTCAATGCCTCCGCACAGAACAAGGCTGGTCTGTATACTAGCAAGATGTCCATCTGCAAGCGTCTGGATGTTGACATGAATGTCGACTTCACCAACGCTGAAATGAGCGAATTCTCCTCCTGGGGTACTACTGGTGACCTGCGTATCAAGCCTGAGATTACCGCACCCGGCGGCAGCATCTACTCCGTCAACGGTCTTGGCACCTCTGGCGACCAGTACGAGGTTATGTCTGGTACTTCTATGGCAGCTCCCCACCTGTCTGGTCTGACCGCTCTGCTGACCCAGTATGTCAAGGAGAACGGTATTCTCGATAAGGTCGATGTTTCTGCCCGTGTTCTGGCACACTCCCTGCTGATGTCCACTGCAAAGCCCATCATTGAGGACGCTACCGGCTTCGAGTACTCCGTCCGTAATCAGGGCGCAGGTCTGGCCAATATTCAGAACGCCATCAACTCCAACGCCTACATTATGGTCAAGGGTCAGGACGACGGCAAGGTCAAGGCTGAGCTGGGTGACGGCACTCACGACCGCGTGGTCGAGTTCACCATCACCAACTTCGGTGATAGTGCGCTGACCTACAACCTGTCTGCCTCTCTGCTGACCACTGGCACCGTTCAGGACCAGTACGGCTTTACTTACAGCACCTCTGGCATGACCAATCTGGATGCCAATGTTACTTTCAGTGCTGACACCGTCACTGTCGCCGCTGGCGAAACTGTGACCGTCACCGCAACCATTTCTATCCCTGAGACCACCGTTGCTGATATGGTGGAACTGGGTTACACCAAGGGTTTCCATGTGGAAGGCTTCCTGTACATCAACCCCGTTGCAAACAGCGAGGGTGTTATGGATGCTTCCCACTCCATCCCCCTGCTGGGCTGGTACGGTAGCTGGAGCGAGCCCTCCATGTTCGACTCCAACACCTTTATGGACTTCGCCTACGGCACCCTGTCCCGCTACAGCCACATCATGTATCCCACCAAGAACATTCTGGCATGGTGCCCCATCGGCTATGGCCAGGGTCTGTACTACACCGGTAACATCTACGGTGGCTATGACACCGAGACTGGTGAGGTCTACGGTGATCAGCGTTACATCGAGGCCCGTAACGCTATCTCCAACCTGCCCAACGCTCAGTGGGAGATTTACGCTATCTTCCCCACTCTGATTCGTAACGCAGGTGACTTCAAGCTTGAGGTCGTTGACTCCAAGACCGGCGAGGTCTACTATGTTGATGACTATGAGCAGTTCGATGATACCATGTACGGTAGCTTCTACTACACCAACTATGCGCAGTGGTATGATTCCACCGCTGACTACGGCATCGGTCTGGGTGACTGGAGATACACTGATGCTAACGGCAATCCCCTGCCCGATGGCACTCAGATCGACATCAACCTGATTTGCATCCCCGAGTACTATGTTGAGAATGGCAAGGTCGATTGGGACAACTATGAGGTCACCGAGGGTAACACCCTGACCTACTCCTTCACCATCGACTCCACTGTTCCCGAGCTGGTTGGCGATTCCCTCGCTTACGATGCTGAAACTGGTGATTTGACCTTCACCGTTAAGGACAATAACTATGTCGCAGCAGTCGTTCTGCTCAACGGTAGTGCCAACGCAGCTATCGACTACTACTATCCTGACATGGATGAGGACCAGCGTGGTCAGGCTGTCAGCGGCAAGCTGAACCTGAACGACTACGCCGGCCAGAAGGTCGCCATCGCAGTTGCCGACTACGCCGGTAACGAGAGCTACTATGCCATCAACATGGGTGGCGAAGGCGCAAGCTACGGTTCCTTCATCGGCTTCCAGCCCGATCCCGACGGTTATCCCGGTTCCTGGGTCGCTTTCGATACCGGTGTCAACAAGAACGAGACCGGTCTGTTCACTCACTCCACCGACTTCATCTGCGCTGAGTATGTGAACGGTAAGATTTATGCACAGGATGCCACCGGTAAGCTCTATGGTATCCTCTACGAGGATATGCTGGCTGACACCGTGAATCTTGATGCTTGCTACATCACTACCCTGAACTACATCTATCAGGATATGGCATTCAACTACACCGACGGTAAGCTCTACGGTATCACCACCTATGAGTATGATGGCTATCCCACCACCGAGATGAACACCATCAACCTGAAGGGCGAGTACTATGACCCCAATATGTGGATGACCATCGCTCCCTATCAGGAGGACTATGTCACCCAGCGTGGTGGTCTGTACGGTCTGGGTCTGGCTATCAGCGATGATACCATCTATGTCCTGGGTCCCACTTGGGATAACGAGAACGAAGTTCTGGGCGAGACCGCTCACCTGTGGACTCTGCCCATGGAGTATGACGATTGGTCCGGTTCCTGGATGCCCGGCTGGATGATGTCCGATATGGGCGACACCGGTCTGAAGATGGATTATCTCCAGTCCATGACCTGGGATCACAACACCGAGACCCTGTACTGGGCACGCTTCTATCCCGTCAGCTGGTTCCAGCTCAACAGCGAGCTGGTTGAGTTCACCTTCAACGAGGACGGCACTTTCTCCACCGATGTCGTCGGTCAGCTCTCCATGGAAACCTGCGCTTTGATGGCACCTCTGAGTGCTGAGGCAGCTGCCAAGGAGGAGCATCTGAATGTTCCCGAATTTGACAGCGAGCAGCTCGCAGCTCCCACTCTGACTGTCCACACTCTGTCCATGGGTAAGGGCGACAGCACTACTCTCAGCTGCATCTTCGATCCTTGGTACAGCGCACACAAGGACCTGCGCTGGACCAGCAGCAACGAGTCTGTTGCTATCGTCGATCAGAACGGTAATGTCACCGCAGTGGGTGACGGTGCTTGTACAATCACCGTTGCCAACGCAGAAGACGAGACCCTGTTTGACACCTGCGCTATCACTGTCGCTTCCCTGACTTTGGATATCGAAGGTATCATCTCCTACTCCGCCGGTGGCATCAACAGCGTCGGCCAGAGCAAGCTGTACTCCTACAGCATGAAGGAAGGTATGTCCACGCTGACCCTCGGCACCCTGATTAGTGCTCCTGCTGAGTACATGGGCTATGGTCTGTCTATCGGTGCAGCCATCTACGCCAAGGATTCCATCTGGGCCTGCGAGTTCGGCAATTCCGGTATCGTCTATGAGATTGACCCCGTCACTGGTGTGGTCAGAGATATGCTCAGTCCCATCGACGGTGATATGATGTTCGGCTTCAACTACTCCGAAGCTACCGGTATGTTCACCGGCATCATGAACTTCTACTTCTATGCTGATCTGCCCCTCACCCACGAGGCTGAGGAGGATATGCTGGGCTCCTATGATCCCGACACCTATCAGTATACCTGGCACAAGTTCGACCTATCCGGCTTCCTGGCTCAGTCCGACAAGAATTTCAACACTGGCGAGACTGGTCAGGGTTCTGTTGGCGAGATTGTTTTCTGCGGTATCACCAACATCGACAACACTGATGGCACCATCATCAGCGACCTTTACAACGACGCATTCGGCAACAGCATTATGGCAACCTACATGCCCGCCACCACCCATGTCATTCTGGATAATGTCGGTCGCCTGTGGTATATTGACGAGGTCGTCAACATGACCTATTCCTACAACGAGGAATGGGGCGAGGCAATGTATACCGATGAGATGGGTTCCATGATTGGCTACAGCGATATGTGGGGCAGCCCTGCGGTGTTCTCCGTTGTTGACGACGAGACTGGTCTGCACAATGTCTTCGTCATCCGTGAGATTGAGGAGACCGCTCTGACCGACATGTACCGCGCTGGCACTATGCCTCGTATCACCTATCACTTCTCTGATATCTACTACGCTGGCAAGACCGGTGAGGGTGCTCCCGTGTTCTACCTGTCCCTGTATGACTACTGGAACGAGGGCAGTGAGAACCTGCTGTACCTGTATGTCGGCGGTGTTGGCACTGGCCAATACGAGTGGGATGAGAACTGGAACCGTGTTGAGATTACGACTGAGCCCATGCTCTTCGAGCTCGGCGGTACTGGTACCGGTAACATCGTTGCCTCCATCCTGAATGCAACTCCCGCCGATCAAATCGGCAACCTGCCTCCCATCGTGTTCCCCGAGCCCGATGACGAGCCCTGGAGCATGCCCACAAACGCTGAAGCCTTCGTTGGTTTCTACCGCGTTGAGGCCCCTGCTACTTCTGTTGCTCCCTCTGTCTCCGTTGACCTCAGCAACATCGCAGCCTTTGTGAATCGCATCTCCTAAAAAACCTGCGATTTCGGGGGGTGTCGCCATGTGCGACACCCCCCATTTTTGTGAAATTTGGCAAAAAAGAGCCACTGTCAGAGGACAGTGGCCCAAGCGGGTGGGATATTGGAAAGCTTCCATCCACAGTATACTGCGGTATGCCTATCTTTGTAAATAGGAGCTTTTGTCACAATTACAGAACCTTTGCTGTTTATCGTCGAACCGCTCACGATTCCTGCCGATTCGTCAATTTGTTACATTTTTCAAAGATTTGAAAAAATCTACTGTACAAAAAAGCAAAACAGTGGTACAATTTTTTCGAGCCACAAAAGCGTGGCGCAAGAAAGGGGCGATTTTATGAAGTTTACATTTACCTGCAGAAAGGTGTCTTTGAATGACTCCGTTAAAGAATATGCCGAGAAGAAGATTTCCAAGCTGGAGCGTTATTTCCACGAGGATGCCGAAGCAATTGTAATTTTCTGCGTGGAGAAGGACCACCGCTGTGTTGTTGAAGTGACTATCGCCAGTGGCGGTACCATGTTCCGTTCTCAGGAGGAGTCCCGTGATGGTGATATCCGCAGTGCCATCGACGCTGTTGCCGCTAACATCGACCGTCAGATTCGCAAGAACAAGACTCGTCTGAGCAAGCGTCTGCGTCAGGAAGCTCTGGTTCCCGCTATGCCCGAGGAGTTTGAGGTTCTCGAGGAGAAGGAGTTTGATATTGTCCGTACCAAGCGCGTCACTGTCAAGCCCATGAGTACCGAGGAAGCCATCCTGCAGATGAATCTGCTGGGTCACGACTTCTTTGTGTACCGCAACGAGAACAATGTCGTCAGCATCGTCTATCGCCGCAAGAACGGTGGCTATGGCCTGCTGGAGACCGACGGTATCGAGGAATAATATAGATAGCACCAAAGAGGCGGAGCCATACGGCTCCGCCTTTCTATATGTATAGGTGGTCGTCAGACTTGTCTGAGGTGATAAATACTATTCATCGTTTCCAGAACGATATCCCCCGTGGCAGTGTCTTTTTTCCAATCCTGCACCAAACTGGTGCGGATATAGCGGTCACACACACGACCTTGATTGTCTTTTCGACAATGGAGCAAGGCACACCCCTCCTCCATCTTCGCCGCCGCAATACAACCCATATGGCGACGCGCATCCTCATCCGTTCTCAGCAGACCTCTGCGGTCCGTTATCTTCTCAATCTTGTACATATCCACGCCCCCTTATTGCCCTTATTATACGAGCAAGCACAAAAAAAGTCAATGCAGGAACGCCACGAGGTCTAACACGGACAGTTGCATTTTTCGCCTGTTCATACTATAATGTATGCATAATATGCCCCCATATTTTTGGGAGCAACGATGTTAAGGAGGAACTAACTATGGTTTGCGATGCAAAGAGAGCGTTTGCGTTTCTGGACAAGATGGGCTTCGTGCGTGTAGCTGGCTCGGAGGAGGAACTGCGCGCCGCCCAGATGTTGCAGGAGGAGTGCGCTTCTATCGGTGTCGATGCCGTTATCGAGGAGTTCAAGATTCTCGGTGGCGAGGTCGAGGTGGCTGAACTGGAGGTCATCGCCCCCTATCAGCAGAAGTACACCTGCACTGGTTACAAGCGTTGTTTGGATGCCGACAATCTGGAGGCCGAGCTGGTTTACATTGAGAACGGCGCAGACGCTTCTCTGGTCGATGTTAAGGGCAAGATTGTCCTGTGTAACGCCCAGCCCCGTCTGGCTGTCTACCGCAAGCTGTTGGAGGCAGGCGCAGCAGGCTTTATCGCCATGACTGGTGCGATGCGTGACACCGAGGAGGACAGCGACCTGCCCACCGGTATGTTGCGTAAGACCCTCACCGCATTCGGCAAGCTCCCTGCTGTGTCCGTGCGTATGACCGATGCGTTTGATATGATTACCCGTGGCGCAAACAAGGTTCGTCTGACTGTCAAGGGCAAGGAAGTCGAGCTGACCAGTCACAATGTGGTCGCCACTATCCCCGGCACCAAGTACCCCGACCAGATTATCTCCATGGGCGCACACTACGACAGTGTGCCTTTCTCCACTGGTGTTTATGACAACGGCGCAGGTAGCGTCATTCTGTTGGAAGCACTGCGCCACTTCAAGGCCAATCCCCCCGAGCGTACCATGAAGTTCATGTGGTACGGTAGCGAGGAAGTGGGTCTGGAGGGCAGCAAGGCCTATGTGCACGACCACGAGGAGGAGCTGAAGAAGCACATCTTCATGGTCAATGTCGATGTTGCCGCCCCTGTCATTGGCTCTGAGAGTGCTATGGTCATGGCGAGCGAGGAACTGACCCATTTCACCGACCTGTATCTCAAGATGCGCGGTTACAGCGTCGCCGTCAAGCAGGATATCTACTCCAGCGACTCTATCCCCTTTGCTGACAAGGGTATTCCTGCCATCAACTTCTGCCGTTTCGGTACTCACGGCAGTGCGTACATCCACAACCGCCACGATGTTATCAAGTACCTCTCCGCCGAGGCACTGGAAAAGACTTTGGTGTATACCATCGACTTCACCGATATGCTGGTCAACTGTGTTGCTTTCCCCACCAAGCGCGAGGTTCCCAAGGAGATTGTCGAGAAGGTGGACAAGTATCTCTTCAAGAAGGAGATGGAGGAAGCGAAGAAGTTGCAGGAGGAGAAGGACGGCAAGAAGGCCGAGGAGAAGCAGTAATCCGTCTATGGAACAGAAGAAATTAGGGCTTATCGTCAACCCCGTAGCAGGTCTGGGTGGCAGTGTCGGACTCAAGGGCAGTGACGGCATGGTAGAGGAAGCTCTCCGCCGTGGTGCGGTTCCTCAGTCTGGCAACCGCGCACAGTTGACCATGCAAGAGCTTCTCTCTCTGAAAGACAGCATTACAGTCTATACTGGCCCCGGTGGCATGGGTGAGGATATCGCCAAGGCATTGGGCTTTCCCTGCGTGGTGATGGCGCACAGTGGCACGGATACCACCACAGCAGAGGACACACGCGCCCTCTCTCGCTGGCTACAGGAACAGGGTATGGATTTGATTCTCTTTGCCGGTGGTGACGGCACAGCGCGCGATATCTGCGCCACAGCAGGCGAGAACAGTGTATTCCTTGGGATTCCTGCTGGTGTTAAGATTCACTCCCCTGTCTATGCCCGTAGCAGTGCTACTGCTGGCCGTCTGGCCTTTCTGTATCTCAACGGCGAAGTGGAAGAAACCATCGAGGAAGATGTCTTGGATATCGACGAGGAGCAGTATCGGCAGGAGATTATCAACACCAAGCTATACGGCTGTCTGCATATCCCCAAGGAGAGCGACCATACCCAGTGTCGCAAGTGTGGGAGTGGTGCCAGCGAGGAGGACAGCATGGTTGCCATTGCCGACTACATCGCTGACACGATGCAGAAGGATACTTACTACCTCATCGGCGCAGGCACGACCACACGCGCCGTCATGCGTGAGTTGGAACTGGACAACACACTCATCGGTGTGGACTTGGTCTATAATTACGACTTGGTCGCCAATG